>CAJONT010000023.1 GCA_905235975.1 uncultured Prevotella sp. | reverse complement strand
GCCTTTGTCGCAGCGCTCCTTGGCAGCACGTGAAGCCACGTCGCGGGGCACCAGGTTGCCGAAGGCGGGATAGCGGCTCTCCAGATAGTAGTCGCGGTCTTCCTCGGCAATCTCCCAACCCTGCTTGGTACCAGCCTGGAGAGCCTTGGCATCTTCCAGCTTCTTGGGCACCCAGATACGTCCGTCGTTACGGAGCGACTCCGACATAAGGGTCAGCTTCGACTGCTTGTCGCCGTGTACGGGGATGCAGGTGGGGTGAATCTGCACGTAGGAGGGGTTGGCCATATAGGCACCCTTGCGGTAGCACTGAACAGCAGCGGTGCAGTTGCAACCCATGGCGTTGGTGCTGAGGAAGTAGGTGTTGCCGTAACCGCCGGTGGCGATGACCACGGCATTGGCGGAGAAGCGCTCCAGCTTGCCGCTGACGAGGTTCTTGGCGATGATGCCGCGTGCACGGCCGTTGACAATCACCACATCTTCCATTTCATAACGGGTGTAGAGCTTCACCTTGCCGGCCTTCACCTGTGCGCTGAGCGAGGAGTAGGCACCGAGGAGGAGCTGCTGTCCTGTCTGTCCCTTGGCATAGAAGGTACGCGACACCTGTGCGCCACCGAACGAACGGTTGGCGAGCATGCCGCCGTACTCACGTGCGAAAGGCACACCCTGTGCCACGCACTGGTCGATGATATTGTTCGACACCTCGGCCAGACGATACACGTTGGCCTCACGGGCACGGTAGTCGCCACCCTTCACGGTGTCGTAGAAGAGACGGTACACGGAGTCGCCGTCGTTCTGGTAGTTCTTGGCTGCGTTGATACCACCCTGAGCAGCGATGGAGTGAGCGCGGCGCGGGGAGTCCTGGATGCAGAGGTTGATCACGTTGAAACCCATCTCACCAAGACTGGCGGCGGCACTGGCACCTGCCAGACCTGTACCCACCACGATGACGTCGAGCTTGAGCTTGTTCTTCGGGTTGACCAGGCGCTGATGAGCTTTATAATTGGTCCATTTCTCGGCCACTGGGCCTTCAGGAATTCTTGAATCTATATGCTTAGTCATAATAATTTAGATTTTCAAAAGATTAGGAGAATGACTCAACAACAAAGACCGCAGCAGAGGCTGGGTGCACACTTGAAGGCAAAAGCCAAGACCACTACGAGGAATCCGAGCATGAGCAGCGTGACGTAGACGATGCCTATCGTACGCCAGCGGTTGAACCAGATCTTACCATTCCATCCCAGTGTGTGCATAGCGCTCCAGAAACCGTGTGACAGGTGGAACCAGATGGCCACAAGCCATACTACATAAAGCACCACGTAGATGGGGTTGGAGAATGTTTCCACAATCCATGCAAAACCGTCGCCAGGAGAATGAAGGGTATCCATTTCCAACAGCTCAGCAAACATCATGTTGTACCAGAAGTTGAAAAGGTGAAGCAGAAGACCCAGCAGGATGATGAGACCCAAAACAAGCATGTTCTGCGATGCCCACTCCACCTTGTCGGGTGTGTTCGTCACCTCGTAACGCTCGTTGCCACGTGCACGGCGGTTCTGAATGGTCAGAATGAAAGCATACACAATGTGAATCACGGCAAGGGCAGCCAGACCGACAGTGGCCACAACGGCATACCAGTTGGCACCGAGTAACTCACAAATCATATTATATGCCTCACCTGAGAACAGCGCCACTATGTTCATACAGCAGTGGAACGTCAAGAAAAGAATAAGCGCGACACCGGTGACCGACATCACAACTTTTCTACCAATAGATGAATTGATTAACCACATAAATGATTGAGATTTAATTGATTATTTGTAAAATTGAATGTTTTTCCGGTTGTGAATAGTATGGATTTAATATAAGCCTAATCAAGATGAGCCTACCTACAAATAGGTAAGTATCACCTGAATTGTGAATGCAAAAATAGTATATTTTGGTGATAAATCAAAGCTTTTCATTAAAAAATACAAAAATAATGATTACTTTTGCCGAAAAGTTGGGCTTTCTGCCCTTATCCAAAGAATGAACGCTATCAACACTTCACACAATCACTCAACCGCATGCTCCGACCCCATGACACCGTCGCACGATGTCATGACCTACGATGTGGTGGTGGTGGGTGGAGGCCATGCAGGATGCGAGGCCGCCGCCGCTTCTGCCCAGATGGGCGCACACACACTGCTCATCACGATGGACATGAACAAAATTGCGCAGATGAGCTGCAACCCTGCCGTGGGAGGCATCGCCAAAGGACAGATAGTGCGCGAGATCGATGCACTGGGCGGACACATGGGACAAGTGACCGATGCCACCTCCATACAGTTTCGCATGCTCAACCGCTCCAAAGGCCCTGCCATGTGGAGTCCGAGGGCACAGTGCGACCGCGGCAAGTTTATCTGGCAGTGGCGCAGCGTGCTCGACCACACCGAAGGCTTGGACATCTACCAAGACCAAGTGGAGGAACTGCTCACCGACCAAGGCCGCGTGACGGGCGTGCGCACCATGTGGGGCATCACCATCCATGCACGGTGCGTAGTGGTGACCGCGGGCACCTTCCTGAACGGACTGATGCACATAGGACGGAAGAAAGTGCCGGGAGGACGCGTGGCAGAACCCGCCGTGACACAGTTCACCGAAAGCATCACCCGACTCGGCATCAGGTCGGCACGCATGAAGACGGGCACCCCCGTGCGCATAGACAAACGCTCGGTGCACTTCGAAGACATGGAAATCCAGGAGGGAGAACACGACTTCCACCAGTTCAGCTTCATGGGCAACAAAAGCGCACTGAAAGCGCTCACCTGCTGGACCTGCTACACCAACCCCGACGTGCACCGCATACTGACCGCCGCCCTACCCGACTCACCGCTCTACAACGGACAGATAGAAAGTATCGGACCGAGGTACTGCCCCTCGATAGAAACCAAACTGGTTACCTTCCCCGACCGCGACCAACACCTGCTGTTCTTAGAGCCGGAGGGAGAGGACACCAACGAGATGTACCTGAACGGTTACTCTTCAAGCATGCCGGCAGAGGTGCAGATAGCCGCGCTGAAGAAAATACCTGCCCTGCGCGATGTCAGGGTCTACCGACCCGGGTATGCCATTGAGTACGACTTCTTCGACCCCACCCAACTCACCCACTCCTTGGAGTCGAAACTGGTGGACGGCCTTTTCTTCGCCGGACAGGTGAACGGCACGACCGGCTACGAGGAGGCAGGCGGACAAGGACTGGTGGCGGGTGTGAACGCGGCACTGCACTGCGCGGGAAAAGAACGCTTCGTGATGCACCGCGACGAAAGCTACATCGGCGTTCTCATAGACGACCTCGTGACCAAAGGCGTGGATGAACCCTACCGTATGTTCACCTCCAGAGCCGAATACCGCATCCTGCTCAGACAAGACGATGCCGACACCCGACTCACCGAGAGGGCCTACCAAATGGGACTCGCCACAAGACAACGCTACGACTGGTGGAGGGAAAAAGAAGAAGAGATTGCCCGAATCATCCAATTCTGCCAGGACACGCCTGTCAAGGCGGCTGAGATAAACAGCCACCTCGAAGCCTTGGGAACCACACCGCTGAGAGCGGGATGCAAAGTGATAGACCTGATAGGAAGACCGCAAATCAACCTGCAGGTGCTGTGCGAACTCATCCCCGGCATGAAGGAAACCCTGCACCATGCAGCCAACCGACAGGAGGAAATAAACGAGGCTGCCGAAATCAGAATGAAATATAAAGGGTACGTGGACAGGGAAAGAATGATCGCCGACAAGATGCACCGACTGGAAGACATCAGAATAAAAGGAAGATTCGACTACCCGCAAATCAACCAACTCTCTACCGAGGCTCGGCAAAAACTCGTCAGAATCGATCCCGAAACACTCGCTCAGGCCAGTCGGATCCCAGGCGTGTCGCCCAGCGACATCAACGTGCTGCTGGTCATGCTCGGCAGATAAT
>CAJONT010000022.1 GCA_905235975.1 uncultured Prevotella sp. | reverse complement strand
TGGCAGAACCGCAAGGTCTACTACCAAGAGGTGCGCCGCCATTTGGACCGCGGTCACCGCTACCAGGCCCTCTATCTGTGCGACCTGATGGCGCTGCATCTCACCTATCTGATACAGTTGGCGGGCATCGTCTACGGTTCGTTCACCCGCGAGTGGGTGATTGTGGCCGCCGCCGTGCTCTCCTTAGTGCTCACCATGGTGCTGCGCACCCGTATCGGCCTGGAAACTTGCCGTGCCTTTGACACCCCGTGCAGCTGGTATCAGGTGGTGCCCTTCGAGCTGTCGCTCGTGTACCGTCGCTTCGCCACGATGATTCGTTACGAGTATTCCGACAAGACCGAGTTCATCAGTCCCAAAGTATAAAGCCACCAGCCGCAGGAAGCACAAAAAGAAACAGAAAAGCAATATGGCACTCAAGATATTACACTTCACTCCGGACGTAGAGGCAGGATCACCCTTTGCCCAACACGTCGACATGCTGCTCTACAAGATGAGCCAGTATGCCGACACCCATTTGGTGACCCTCTCCCCCCTATCCTCCGGTCCCACCACCAACATCCCCACCTATTCGCTCGACGACAGCGAGCGGCGCCGTTCCCGGAAGCGCGTCACCTACCTGCCCGCGTTGCAGCGCCGCTTCCTGACCCTTCTCTATGCCATCAAGCCCGACGTGGTACACATCCACGGCAGCTGGAACTACATGTGCTCGCGCATCGCGCTGTGGTCGCGCAAGCGCGGTTTCCACGTGGTGCTGTCGCCCTACTACTCGCTTGAGGTGAAGGAAGAGCAGGCCGACTACGGCATGAAGATGTGGCAGATGATAGCCTACCAGAAGCACATGCTTCGCCATGCCAGTGCCATTCAGGTGACCGACCCCGTCAGTTACCGCATTCTCACAGAGAAGAATCTCAATGCGCGCACGATACTGTCCGAAGGCTTCGACCCCCAGAGCGAAGACAGCTACGACCAGATGGCCACCGACCTGATGTGGCTGTACCGCAAGCTGTTGGACAGCCATGTGCAGCAGCATTTGGACGTGAACAGCGAGGAGGCGCTGAGTGCCCTGCTGCATGTGGGCTTGGCACGGGAGACCTCGCAGCAGATACTGTCGCCGGAGTCGATTCTCAACCTGCGCAGCATCAAGCCCACCTCGTGGCGCTACATCGACCTCTTCGCCTACGACCACGGTATCATGGAGGTACTCCAGCAAGGCGTGGTGCGCATGCAGCTTCGCCGCCCCGACTTTCATCCCGAAGAGGTGGACCGCTTTGCCCCCACCCTGCAACGCGACACCACCCCCCTGCCCTCCGACATCCTGCTCTCTGAAGACCGCAAGATGCGCCGCCGCCTGAATGCGCTCACCACCCGTGACGATGCCGCCGTGCGCAAGATATGCGTGATGGTGCTGAACATCAAGCACCACTACAAGAAGCAGACACTGAGTCTTCGCCACCTGTGCGACCTCTACGACGTGATGCGCCACGAAGACTACGATGAAGACGTTTTCTATGAAGCAGCCACAAGCCTCGGCATCCTTTCGCTGACCCGCCGTCTGTGCCAGTTGCTCTATGAGACAGCCTACTTGGAAGAAGGCTTCATGCCCGTGTACCGTTTAGACGACAAGGAGACGGAAGAAATGCGTCAGTATCTGATAAGATACTAACCTGTTGGCTGCGTTGTAAAAGAACCCATTATGGCCGAACAACCTTAAACTAATATTAGATACCATGAACGACAAGCACAAAGAAACTGTCAAAGACCTGCGCTACTTAGAACTGCTGTCGCAATCGTTCCCCACCGTAGCGGAGGCAAGCACGGAGATTATCAATCTCCAGGCCATCCTGAACCTGCCGAAGGGCACAGAACACTTCCTTGCCGACATACACGGCGAGAACGAAGCCTTCCAGCACGTGCTGCGCAACGCCTCGGGCAGCATCAAGCGCAAGGCGCGCGAAATCTTCGGCAACGAGCTCCGTGAGCAAGAAATCAAGGAACTGTGCTCACTCATCTACTATCCCGAACAAAAGCTGAGCCTTGTGAAGGAACGCGAGGCAGACCTCGACGACTGGTACCACGTCACCCTGCACCAGTTGGTGCGCATCTGCCGTGACGTATCGAGCAAGTACACCCGTTCCAAGGTACGCAAGGCGCTACCTCCCGACTTCAGCTATATCATCCAGGAGCTGCTGCACGAGCGCACCGACGACACCGACAAGACCGCCTACGTGGCCGCCATCATCGACACCATCATCACGATAGGGCGTGCCGATGCCTTCATCATAGCGATGGCCAACGTGATACACCGCCTTGTGATAGACCAGCTGCACATTCTCGGCGACATCTACGACCGCGGTCCCGGCGCCCATATCATCATGGACACGATGCAGAACTACGAGAACTGGGACATCCAGTGGGGCAACCACGACATACTGTGGATGGGCGCCTGTGCCGGCAACGACGCCTGCATCTGCAATGTGCTCCGTCTGTCGCTGCGCTATGCCAACCTCACGACGATAGAAGAAGGCTACGGCATCAACCTTGTGCCCCTCGCCACCTTCGCCATCGAGCAATACGGCGACGACCCGTGCACGGAATTCCTGCCCAAGCTGAACGGCGAGAACAAGAACATCGACGAGCAGACGGTGCAGCTGACCGCCAAGATGCACAAGGCCATTGCCGTCATCCAGTTCAAGGTGGAGTCGCAAATCATCTCGCGC
>CAJONT010000021.1 GCA_905235975.1 uncultured Prevotella sp. | reverse complement strand
CGTATTTTCATCCATCCAAATACCCAGGGCGATGCCCTGGGCTGACAGTTCATTGGCCTTTCAGGCCGTTTTTATAGCGAATATCAACCCTTGCGAAACTTGAATACATTTAATTCAACCATTTTAACGGATTCTCACAAAAATATCATACCTTTGCACTCAATTACGAAACAGCGAAAGCGGTTAAATCCCAATCTTGCAAATGATAAGAGATATTGCCTTAGTTGGAATAGGCAGTGGCTTGGGTGGCATCTGTCGATACCTTATATCACTTGCTATGGCTCATGGATGCAATGCTTGGGACTGTCACGGCAAACGTTTTTTCGCTTTTTTTTAAGTAAATGTGGAGAAAAAGGAAAAATAGATGTATCTTTGCACCTACTATTGGAATTTGACCGAAAAAACATAAAATAATAAAACAAATCTTATTCTAAAATCTATGAGTCCAATACAAACTACGAAAATGACCAATTACCGATGGGTAATTTGCGCCATGCTCTTCTTTGCCACTACGGTCAACTATATGGACCGTCAGGTGCTCTCTCTTACATGGAAGGACTTTATTGCGCCAGAGTTCCACTGGACAGATGACAACTATGGCACCATTACTTCCATCTTCTCCATCCTATATGCCGTCTTCTGCCTCTTCGCCGGAAAATTCATCGACTGGATGGGCACAAAGAAGGGTTATATCTGTGCCATCTTCGTGTGGTCGCTGGGCGCCTGCCTGCACGCTGGCTGCGGTTGGGTGACCATGAAATATGAGGGTATCGACGGCGTGGCTGCCCTGAGAGCTGTGGAGGCAGGCTCGATGACCGCTCTCAGCATTGCCACCGTCTCTGTCTATCTCTTCCTGTTCTGCAGGGCCGTCCTCGCACTTGGTGAGAGTGGCAACTTCCCCGCTGCCATCAAAGTTACGGCAGAGTACTTCCCCAAGAAAGACCGTGCTTTCGCCACTTCGCTCTTCAACGCAGGTGCCTCGGTGGGTGCACTCGCAGCACCGGTGAGCATACCTCCCCTTGCCGAGGCTTTCGGATGGGAAATGGCATTCATCATCATCGGTGTGCTGGGCTTCGTGTGGATGGGTCTCTGGGTGTTCATCTACGACAAGCCCAACAAGAGCAAGCATGTAAATGCAGCTGAGCTTACTTATATCAATCAGGATGCAGAGACCGACAAAGACCCCAAAGATGCGGTCGATGAGGGTCCTGCCATCAGTTTTGGCAAGTGTTTCACCTTCCGTCAGACATGGTCGTTCATCGTGGGTAAGTTCATGACCGACGGTGTGTGGTGGTTCTATCTCTTCTGGGCACCCGCCTATTTCTCCGACCAGTTTGGCTACAAGTCTTCTTCCACCAAGGGACAGCTCCTTATCTTCACCCTCTATTTCATCGTGACGGTGGTGAGTATCTTTGGCGGTTACCTTCCCAAACTCTTTGTCGAGAAGCGCGGTATGAATCCCTATGCCGGTCGTATGCTCGCCATGCTTATCTTTGCCTTCTTCCCCTTGTTTGCCCTCTTCGCACAGCCGCTGGCCATGTGGGAGAACAGTCCCATCGACCCGGCATGGTGGCCCGCCATTATCATCGGACTCGCCGGTGCCGGACATCAGGCCTGGAGTGCAAATATCTTCTCTACCGTGGGCGATATGTTCCCCAAATCCACCATCGCCACCATTACCGGCATCGGTGCCATGGCAGGTGGTCTGGGCTCTATGCTCATCAACAAGATATCGGGTGCCCTCTTCACGTATGCTGAGGGTCAGGGCGCTGCCTATTCCTTCTTAAGCTTTGAGGGCAAGCCTGCCGCCTATATGCAGGTGTTCTGCTTCTGTGCCGTGGCCTATCTCATTGGTTGGTGCATCATGAAGACGCTGGTGCCAAAGTACAGGCCGGTAGTGGATGACCTATAGACTCTTTCCACCGAACAATTCTATACACATTGAGGGGCAGCCGCATGGCTGTCCCTCAATGTGTATAGATCTGCAATGTTCGTTACTGAAGAAAGCCTTGCTTGCGGAGGGCGTCGAGAAGGGTGGCCGACATGGCTTCGTTGTCGCGGAGCGTGTAGCGGCAGTCGGTGAATACTTGGGCCAGGGTCTCCTTGTGATTGATGCGTACAAATTCCTGATTCTCGGGCAACTGCTCTTTCTCGGCGTAGTATTGGTCGATGCGTGCAGCCGAATAGGGCTGGTAGGTCTCCTCATGAACGAAGGAGACAGGGGCGAGACGGTCGGTCTGCGGAGGACATTCATCGGGCCAGCCCAAGGTGAGTGTGGCCACAGGCATCACCAGTTGGGGCAACTGCAGGGTGTCGATGATGAGCTGCGGCATATAGACGGTGGTGCCCAGGAAGCAATAGCCCAGTCCTTCCTCCTCGGCCAGATGGCAGAACATCTGTGTGAAGAGCAGTGCGTCGGTGGCTGCATTGATGAACGACAGGAAATTGCCGTAGCCGGGGGAGGCTTTCCTCGACAGGCACCAGTCGGTGGTGCGGCGGAAGTCGGCGCACACGGTAAGCACTACGGGTGCCTGCTCCACCATGGGCTGGTTGAAGTGGGCGGGTGCCAGTTTGTGCTTCATCTCTGCATCGCGGGTCACCACGACACTGTATAGCTGCAGGTTGCCCATGGTCTGGGTGCGTGAGGCAGCGGCAAACAGTTTGTGTAGGAGTTCGGGGGATACGTCTTGGTCTGTGTAACGGCGGATGGTGCGGCGTTGAAGTATTGTTTTCATGTGTTCAAGGTTTTTTATTTGCAAATATACAGAAAAATTTTCAGGTGACCTATGAAAAAGTCCCGAAAACTCGTCTGCTGTCCTTATGGCAGGCGCGACAAAGAGAGCCCAACGCTGTCACAGCGTTGGGCTCTTAGCAAACTTCAAACAGCCAAAAAGGAAATATTCCTTTAAGGTATAGGCTACTTAAATGTCCAATGGTTTGTGTTGGTTTTGCCGGCACGATGCCGGGCACGGAAATTATCGGATAAAGAGTAATTCTCTGTACTTGGGAAGCGGCCAGAGTGAATCGTCGACGATGAGTTCGAGCTTGTCGATCTGGTAACGGATTGAGTCGAGCTTGGGCTCTATGTCATCGTGATAGGCAATGGCCTTGGCATGTTCGTCGGAAATCTTGTTGGCCAGCTTGCGGGCATTGACAAGTTCCTCCACCTGTGTCTCAATGGCACTGGTGCGCTCGGCAATCTCCTCGATGATGGCGATGTTGCGGGCACTCAGTTCCTTGGCCTTGTCGGCGGGGAAGATGGCGGCCATGTTTTCCACATTGTGCAGGAGCTGCGACTGGTAGCGGGTGGCAACGGGGATGATATGGTTCATCGAGAGGTCGCCGAGCACGCGGGCTTCTATTTGTATCTTCTTGGTGTAGGTTTCCCACTTCACCTCGTTGCGGGCCTCCAGTTCCTTCTTGGTCATCACGCCCAGACTCTCGAACATCTGGATGCTCTCGGGGTCGAGATAGCGCTCGAAAATCTTCGGACACGATTTCTCCACGTCGAGACCGCGCTTCTCAGCCTCGGCCACCCACTCATCGCTGTAACCGTTGCCGTCGAAACGGATGGGACGGCACGTCTTGATGTCTTCGCGCAGCACGTCGATGATGGCATGGAACACTGCATTGTGGCCGCTGCCGTCCAGCTGCTTCTGCACTTCGGGAATATGGGCATCGACACGTTTCTTGAAGTCGACGAGGGCTTCGGCCACGGCGCTGTTGAGGGCAATCATGGCACAGGCACAGTTGGCCTCGCTGCCTACGGCACGGAACTCGAACCTGTTGCCGGTGAAGGCGAAAGGCGAGGTGCGGTTGCGGTCGGTATTGTCGATGAGGAGTTCCGGTATCTCAGGAATGTCCATCTTCATGCCCTGCTTGCCGCTCATGGCCAGGAGGTCGTCTTTGTCGGCACGCTCTATGTGGTCGAGGAGTTCACTCACCTGCTTGCCCAGGAAGCTGGAGATGATGGCAGGAGGTGCTTCGTTGGCACCCAGACGGTGGGCATTGGTGGCCGACATGATGCTGGCTTTCAGCAGGCCGTTGTGGCGGTACACACCCATCAGTGTCTCTACGATGAAGGTGGCAAAACGCAGGTTCTGCTCAGGTGTCTTGCCGGGGGCGTGGAGCAACACACCATTGTCGGTGGAGAGGCTCCAGTTGTTGTGCTTGCCCGAACCGTTGATGCCGGCGAAGGGCTTCTCGTGGAGCAGCACGCGGAAACCGTGCTTGCGTGCCACGCGTTTCATGACAGACATGAGCAGCATGTTGTGGTCTACAGCCAGGTTGGTGTCTTCGAAGATGGGAGCCACCTCAAACTGGTTGGGAGCCACCTCGTTGTGGCGTGTCTTGCAAGGGATGCCGAGTTCAAGGGCCACAATCTCCAACTCACGCATGAAAGCGGCCACGCGCTCGGGGATGGCACCGAAGTAATGGTCTTCCATCTGCTGGTTCTTGGCGGAGTCGTGTCCCATCAGGGTGCGGCCCGTGAGCAGTAGGTCGGGACGGGCGGCATAGAGCCCTTCGTCGACAAGGAAGTACTCCTGCTCCCACCCGAGATTGGAAGTCACTTTCTTCACTGTCGGGTCGAAATAGTGGCATACGTCGGTGGCGGCCACGTTCACGGCGTGGAGGGCGCGCAGCAACGGTGCTTTGTAGTCGAGTGCCTCACCGCTGTAACTGATGAACACGGTGGGTATGCAAAGGGTGTCGTCGATGATGAAAACAGGTGAGGTGGGATCCCAGGCTGAGTAGCCGCGGGCTTCGAACGTGGAACGGATGCCGCCGCTGGGGAACGACGAGGCGTCGGGCTCCTGCTGAACGAGCAGCTTGCCGGAGAACTTCTCTATCATACCTCCCTTGCCGTCGTG
>CAJONT010000020.1 GCA_905235975.1 uncultured Prevotella sp. | reverse complement strand
CCGACCGACTTTTGCAGCCGTCCCATCTCACGCTCTATGCGCTGTGTGGCATTGAGCAACTCCATAGGAGTCAATGTGGTGACACACATCACGGCAGCATTGGTAAAGAGATTTGTTGAATGGAACCCCCAGGGTTCAGTGACATAAAGAGCTGACCGGCGCTCCACAGGCCCGGCCAGCTCTTCTATTTTTTCTATGGCTTTTCTCACATTGTCAGGTCCATCACCCAGATTCGATCCCAACGAGAGGAACACCTTGTGCAGCACTGTATCAGTCATCCAATATCAACATGGCATCGCCGTAGCACCCGAACTTGTATCCGTGCTCCTGTGCCAGGCTGTAGGCCTGCATCACCAGGTCGTATCCGCCGAATGCGCACGACGACATGAGCAGTGTGGACATGGGGTGATAGAAATTGCATATCATGGCGTCGGCAAGTCCAAACTCATAGGGAGGGAAGATAAACTTGTTGGTCCATCCCTCATATTCCTTGAGCATACCGTCGGTACTCACCGCCGTCTCCGTAGCCTTTATCACACTGGTACCCACCGCACAGACATGGTGGTTGGTACGCTTGGCCTCATTCACAATATCGCAAGCTTCCTTGTTCACGAACATCTGCTCTGAGTCCATCTTGTGCTTGGTGAGGTCTTCCACCTCAATGTCGTGGAAATTGCCCAAAGCGCAGTGTAGGGTGATATAGGCGAAGTTGATGCCCCTGATTTCCATCCTCTTCAGCAGTTCACGGCTGAAGTGCAGGCCCGAGGCGGGAGCAGTGACAGCCCCCTCGTTCTTGGCGAAAATACACTGGAATCGATCCATGTCTTCCTCAGTGGCAGGTCTTCTGTCGACGATATAGTGTGGCAGGGGAGCCTCGCCGAGTGCAAAGAGTTCGCGTTTGAACCTGTCGTGCGGACAGTCGTAGAGAAAACGCAACGTACGTCCGCGGCTGGTGGTGTTGTCGATGACTTCAGCCACCATGGTGCCGCTGTCGTCGAAGAACAGCTTGTTTCCTATGCGAATTTTGCGTGCGGGTTCCACGAGCACATCCCAAAGGCGCATTTCCTCGTTGAGCTCACGCAGGAGGAACACCTCTATCTTGGCATCGGTGCGTTCCTTGGTGCCGTAGAGCCTGGCAGGAAACACTTTGGTGTCGTTGAACACAAAGACGTCGCCCTCGTCGAAATAATCGAGCACATTGCGGAAGTCGAGATACACTTTGTTGCCCTCGGCATCAGTGAGCGGATTGCCTTGCTCATCGGTGCGGAAGAGGTCAATGCGGTTCGACTTTCTGTGCACAATCATCAACCGGCATTCATCGCGATGGTAGGAAGGCTCAAGCGCGATGTCCTCGTCAGTGATTTTGAATTTGAATTGGGACAGCTTCATCAATTATTCCTTTCTATGTCTGGTTTTAATGTTTGTTATTTTCGTTTTCTGTTGGCAGTGTATCAAGCCATGCCGGCACCTGCTCCAATGTGAGGCACTGGTCTATGCTCACCTCCCCCACCTTAGTGCGTCGCAGCGCGGTGAGGAAAGCACCGCTGCCCAATGCCTGCCCGATGTCGCGGGCCAGCGCACGTATATAGGTTCCTTTGCTGCACACAACCCTTATTTTCAGCGTTTTCCGCTCATCGTCGTAGTGCAGCAGCTCAATTTCATCAATGCGCAGGATCTTGGGTTTCAACTGCACGTCGTTGCCCTTGCGCATCAGTTCGTACGCCCGCTTGCCATCCACCTTGCAGGCGCTGTATGAGGGCGGCACCTGTGCTATCTCCCCCACGAAGGAGGGCAGTACACGCTCCACCAACTCGCGGTTGATGTGCCGCGTGGGATAGGTACGGTCGACGGTGTGCTCCCTGTCGAAGCTCGGTGTGGTGGCACCCAACTGCAGTTCGGCCACATACTCCTTCGTACCGGCCTGCAGGCGTTCTATCTGCTTGGTGGCCTTTCCCGTGCACAGAATGAGCACCCCGGTGGCCAAGGGGTCGAGCGTGCCGGCATGTCCGGTCTTCAGTTTCTTGACACCCAACTTCCGGCACAACAGATAGCGCACATGAGCCAAGGCACCGAAACTCGACATGCCGTAAGGCTTGTCGATGTAGATCAACTCTCCTTCCCTGAAATCCATCAGTCGACCATTGCAAGGGAATGACCAGTGAGCAACAGCAAGATGATGATGCCGCCCACCACGATGCGATAGATGCCGAAGGCCTTGAATCCATACTTGGTGAGAAAGGCCACGAACCACTTCATGGCCAGCAGCGCCACGACGAAAGCCACGACACATCCCAGGATGAGCATGGCGACATTGTGCGACGAGGCCCAAGCGCCCTCTTCCTTGAACAGGTCGAGCAAATCGAGCAGTGTAGCACCTGCCATGGTAGGCACGGCGAGGAAGAAGGAGAACTCGGCGGCACGCTTCCGTGTGAGCCCCTGTGTCATACCGCCCACGATGGTGGCCATGGAGCGCGACACGCCCGGAATGACGGAGATGCACTGGAAAAGACCGATATTGAATGCCCTGCGCTCATTCACCTCGTTCTTCTCGCTGCCCTTGTTGAACAGGCGGTCGCAGAAGAGCATGAACACGCCACCTACCACCAGCATGACGGCCACCACCACGACACTGTCGAGGAGCCAGTCGAGCAGACCCGACTTCTTGGCGAGCAGTCCGATAACCACGGCAGGCAGCACCCCTACGAAGAGGAGCCAGTAGAAACGGAATTTGTGTATCAGTTTCTGCCACGCATTGCTGCCCTTCGGGGCGGGACTGTGGTCGATATGGAAGAACTTCTTCCAATAGAGGCATACCACCGAGAGGATGGCGCCAAACTGTATAATAAAGGTGAAGGCATGCACGAAGGGGTCACCCTGCGGGATGCCCAGCAGGTTCTGCGTGATAATCATGTGTCCGGTAGAGGAGACGGGCAAGAACTCAGTCAGTCCCTCGACCACAGCGATGATGATGGTCTCTATCCAAGTCATTTAGCATCCTCCTTGCCCTCGGTTGTCTCCAGTTGCTTGCTGTCTTTCTCCTTGGGTCTGTACACCACGGCATAAATCATGGAGACAAATCCGAAGAAGCACACCACGGGTGCCACTTTGATGCGCCGTGCACTGAAGATGTCGGCATTGAACTCCTCGGCAGAGGAACCGGAGCCACCCATCAGGATGAATCCGATGATGACGATGGCCATACCGATGGCCAGGATGATGAAATTGGTGCGGCCGAAGGCCAAATTTCTCTTGTCCATAATTTCTTGTATCGTGATTGACAATGTTATCCTTAAAATTATATCTTGTAGAGCTCGCCGGCTTTCATACGCAGGAATCTGTTCACGGAGAACCAGCTGCACAGTGTGGTGATTACCACGCCGAAGACCAACACGGCCACTGCCGTCACGCCGATTACCTCGGGAGTGATGACCTCCTTCACGTCGGGCTCATAGTTGAAGAGTAAATACACTCCCACGCCAAGTACGAGGATGGCGATGATGCCGGCCACCAGTCCGAGCAAGACGGCCATTCGGAGGAAGGGTTTGCGTATGAAGTTCCAGGAAGCACCCACCAATTTCATGGTGTGTATGCCGAAACGGCGGGAATAGATGCCCAGCCGCACCGTGTTGTTGATCAGTGCGAACGACACGAAGAGCAGGAGGGCTGCCAACAAGAGGAGCACAATGCTTATCTTGCGGAGGGTCTTGTTCACACTGTCTATCAAGTCTTGCGGATAGGTGATTTCGGTCACCTTGGGCAGTTGTTTCAATTCCTTCGAAATCCACTTGAGCGAGTCGTTGTTGGCATACTCCGCAGCCATTTGGAATTCGATTTCCGACACGAACGGGTTGACGCCGGCAAACTCGGAGGGGTCGGTACCCATCAATTCCTTCTGCTCTTTGAGCACATCCTCCTTACTGATATATTCAAGTTGGTAGATGTAAGGGCGGGTGCTCAGTTTGGCACACAATTGCTGTGCCTCGTTGTCGGTGATGTCCTCACCCAGCAACATGGTCACGGTAAGTTTCTCCTTCACAAACGAGGACAGGTTGCGTGCCGTGAAGACGGTAAACACCACCATACCCAGAAGGATGAGCACCATCGAAGTGCTAATACACAAAGTTACCACCTGCAGCCCCCCTTGGCGGCCACGGGATTTCTTCTTGCTGTTTGCCATTACCTATGGATGTTAATACTATATTTATATGCCACATCTCGCAACTGGCGGACAGAGCCGCGTGTGCAGAAAGGGCGTATTTCCGAATATGGATGCAAAGATACGACTTTTTGATGTGCATCCCAACACTTTAACGACTATTAACGTGCCCGTTTTCCGTGCTTTCGGCCTCGAGTGTCTTTGTCGGGTCATTTTCCTCCGCCTTCTCGGCAGCGTCAGACGGCGGAGTGGCATTCACCGGGAACTCTTTTGTCACATACCGTTCGTAGTAGGCTATGAGGAGAGTGGTGAGCGGCAGCGCCACGATAAGTCCGAGGAATCCCAGCAGGGTACCCCACACGGAGAGCGACAGCAGGAGCACGGCAGGATTCAGTCCCATGGCAGAGCCCATGATTTTGGGCGTTGTCACCATGTCGGTGATAATCTGCACGATAATGAACACGAGCACGGCAGAGCCGAAGATCACCCAGAAGTTCTGTCCGGTGTCGGCCGCTTTGAGAAGGGCCAGGAATGCCGTGGGAATAAGAGCGAAGGTGTGCAGGTAGGGCACCATGTCGAGAATGCCGATGAGGATGCTGAGGCCGATGGCCATGGGGAAGTCGATGATGGTGAATCCGATACAGAACATGATGCACATGCAGAAAGCCACCATTCCCTGGCCGCGTATGTAGTTGTTGAGTGCAGCAGCAACGTCCTTCATAAGGTCTTGCCAGAAAGGTCTCGCCTTCTTGGGGAAGATGCGCACCCACTCGGTGGTTAGTTTGTCGTAGTCGAGGAGGATAAAGAACATATAGAGCAGGGTGATGCACGAGGCCACGATACTTGTCACCACGTTGGCGGTCCTGCTGAGGAAATAGAACACCCTTGGCATCGATGCCTTTATCGCATCTGCGAAGTCGGGACTCCTGAAGAATGCCCTTATGCGGTCCTGGTTGTTCTCCATCCAATGCCGTATCATCTCGGCAAAGTCGCCGTTGGTGGAATTTTGGTTGAGATATTTTACACACACCTCGCCCAGTCGCCGGAACTGTTCAATCATGGGAGGTATGATAAAATAGATAACGGCCGCAATCATGAGCCCTACCAGCAGCAAGGCGAGGATGATGGAGAGCGCCCTTCCGGGTATGTGCAGTTTATGATGGATATAATTGACGAGCGGATTAATCAGGTAAGCCAGCAGCCACCCTACGAAGAAGGGCAGCAGCACCGCACTCAGGTAGTTGACCAGCATGAGCACACCCACAATGCACACTACAATCGCGAGTATGCGTACGAAACGGTCGAAAGTGATTTGCTTCTCAAACATAGAACTTACATTTTAGTATGTCATGGGTTGATATGTCGCCTCGGGCAGCTTATTCCCCTTCCTCTTTCGCAGCCTGATAGCATGCGCGGCACAAAGGCTCATACTCGTCTTTCTCACCGAGCAGCACCCGCCGCTCATTGTGCACAAGACGATGGCTGAGATAGGCCAGGGCACCGCATTTCACACAGATGGCATGCACTTTGGTCACCTCATCGGCCACGGCACAGAGGGCAGGCATGGGTCCGAAGGGCTTACCCTTGAAGTCCATGTCCAGTCCCGCCACAATCACGCGCACGCCGCGGTTGGCCAGTTCGTTGCACACCTCCACGAGCCCCTCGTCGAAGAACTGCGCCTCGTCGATACCCACCACATCAATGTCGCCTGTGAGCAAAAGCAAGGCGGAAGAGGAGTCGACAGGCGTGCTCGGTATGTGCTGCTGGTCGTGGCTCACCACGTCTTCCTCCGAATAGCGCGTGTCGATGGACGGTTTGAATATCTCCACCTTCTGACGGGCAAACTTAGCCCGTTTCATGCGCCGGATGAGTTCTTCCGTCTTGCCGGAAAACATCGACCCGCACACCACTTCTATCCTGCCCCTTCTTCGGGACTCACCTGAAACAATATCCATCATTTTGATTGCAAAATTACAAAGAAAGGCTCATAAAACGAAAAAAATTGCTTTTTTTTTGGCGAATCACCCAAATTGCATTATATTTGCGCAAATTATGGGCAGATTATACGTGATACCCACCCCTGTGGGCAACATGGAGGACATTACACTACGTGCCCTCCGACTGTTGAAAGAGGTAGACCTTATCCTGGCCGAGGACACCCGCACATCGGGCATCCTGCTCAAGCACCACGGCATACAGAATCGTCTCGCCTCCCACCACAAGTTCAACGAGCACGGCACCACCGCCTCTGTGATAGAGCGTCTCAAGGCGGGCGCCGACATTGCCCTAATCAGCGATGCCGGCACACCGGGCATCAGCGACCCGGGGTTCTTCCTGGTGCGCGAAGCGGTGAATGCGGGCATCGAGGTGCAGTGCCTGCCGGGCGCCACGGCATTCGTGCCGGCCTTGGTGGCTTCGGGACTGCCCGACGACCGTTTCTGCTTCGAAGGTTTCCTGCCGCAGAAAAAGGGGCGTGCCACTCGCATCGCTTCCCTCGTGGGCGAGACACGCACCATGATTTTCTATGAGTCGCCACACAGGTTGGTAAAAACCCTCGCACAGCTGGCCGAAGCCTTCGGCGACGACCGCCAGGCTGCTGTGGCCCGTGAGATTTCGAAGGTGCACGAGGAGTGCCGGCGCGGCACACTTGCTGAGTTGTCGGCACACTTTTCCGAAGAACCTCCCCGGGGCGAGATTGTACTGATTGTGGCCGGTGCCGACGAGAAAGCACTGAAAGAGGCGGCCCGTGAGGCAGACCGCCGTCATACTCAAACAGAACAAAACAACTATAAAAAGGATAATTTATGAAGAAAATTACGTTGTTCGCATGCCTTCTATGCATATTGTGCGCTTGCGAAAAAGAGAAAAGATCCCCGATGATCGACATCCAATTACAACAGAATGACTCTCTGCAGAAGATGCTCGACCAGAAGGACAATGAAATCAACGATATGATAGCCACCTTCAACGAGATTCAGGAAGGTTTCCGTCTTATCAGCGAGGCAGAAGGGCGCATCACCATCGCCAAGGAGGGTGAAGGTTCCGACCGCAAATCCGTGATTCGCAAGGACATGGAGTTTATTCAGGAGACCATGATGCAGAACCGCGACCTCATTGAGAACCTCCGCCAGAAACTGCGCGAAAGTTCCATCAACGGCGAGGAGCTTCGCAAGACCATCGATGCGTTGGTGAAACAATTGGAAAACCAGGAGGCCACCATTAAAGCCCTGCGCGAAGAACTGAACAACAAAGACTTCCATATCAGTGAGCTCGACAAAGCCATCGTGGAACTCAACGACAATGTGAGCGAACTGAAAGACGAATCGAACGAGAAATCACAAACCATCAGTGCCCAGGACAAGCAGATACACACGGCCTACTACGTGTTCGGCACCAAGAGTGAGCTCAAGGAGCAGAAGATTTTGGAAAAGGGCGAAGTGCTGCGCAGCAACTTCAACAAGAACTACTTCACCAAAATCGACACCCGTATAGACAGGGAAATCAAGCTCTATTCCAAGTCGGCAAAAATTATGACAAGTCACCCTGCCGACAGCTACACGCTGCGCCCCGACTCCAACGGCCAGTATATCCTGCGCATCAACAATCCGGACAAGTTCTGGAGCACCAACAAATTCCTCGTCATAGTGGTGAAATAACCTCTCGCGACGAAACCCCTACCCTACTTGCCAAGGAATGCACTTCGGAGCATTCCTTGGTTTTTTGTTGCTGCCACACCCAAATCAAAGGATTCAAGTTTCGCATGTCCATCGCAATGTGCCTTGTCCATCGCAATGTGCCCTGAAAGGGCATTTACTCTAAGCCCAGGGCATCGCCCTGGGTATATGCGTTGAACCACCCACGCCCTGAAAGGGCAAAAGCATTGGTTAATAGTGCTTTTGCCCTTTCAGGGCGTATTT
>CAJONT010000019.1 GCA_905235975.1 uncultured Prevotella sp. | reverse complement strand
GTCGAGTTTTTGTCCCCAAGAAGCATGCACCATGCGAATGTCTTTTGACTCAGAGCCATCCACAAAGATGAGCGGTGTATTGAAAGCATCGTCGAAGATACGAGTCTTGAGAGGAGCATTCATTATCTTAAGCACGGGGAACATGAGGCCCTCAGAGCCGGGGAGGAACTGCCAAGTGTTGTCGAAGTCAAGTCCGAGCTTGTTGGTATAGAAAGCCTTGGTGCGAGCTTCGTCGTCGCTCACGGTAGCACCCTGCTCGTAGTCGATTTCATCAGGCACAGTGCTGAAGCTACCGAAATAGACAGTAGAAGCGAGCGCGTAGTTGTTGTAGTACACGGTATTCTCACGTGTGCTGCTGGCAATACGCGGAGTTTCGTTCCAACCGCCGAGGACATGTGCAGCAGCAGAGAAGCAGTTCTGGATAGTAGTAGGATAAGTGTCGGAGTCGATCAGCGAAATGATACCGTTGATTCTCGAAGTGCCCTTGTTTTCTACCGTACCGCAGAAGATACAGTTACTCATGACACCGCCATTGGAGACACCTGCAAGACCGCCAGACTGATGCTCACGGGTCTTGATTCTCGAGTCGGAGATACAGTCGGTGATTTCGCTCAATTCACCATTGTTATTGCTCATGTCGCCGGTAATGGAACCCACGTGGTCGCGACCCTCGATGTAGGAGTTGGCCACATAGACGCGGCGGATGATACCGCCATACACATGACCTGCCACGCCACCCACATTCTCGTTACCTACCAGGTAAGCATCCTCAATGCCGAGGTCTTCGATGACACCACTGCGAGTGGACTTGAAGATACCCACTTCGGCCTGTCCGGGGTTCTCATAGCGTGCGTTACGAATCACATGGCCATTACCATGCAGAATGCCTTTGAACTCAGGCAGCGGAGCGAAGTCGATACCAGCCAGGTCGATATCTTCGAGGAGGTCAAACTCGCCGCTGGGGTTCTTCGTCAGTTTGTCGATAAATTCTTCGGCAGTAGCGATTTCAGACTCCATTGTGCCCACGTTGACCGTGAAGGTCTTGGAGAAGCCATTTACATAAGCATCGCCCTCGGTGTATACGGTGATTGTAGCGGAACCGGGTGCACGTCCTAACAGTTTACCACTTTCCGACACGCTGACAGTACGCGGTTTGTCGGAGACGACCAATACTTCACGATTATAGGTAGAGAATGGGTTAAGGTCGAACTCACCACCGACGAATATCTCTTCGGGGCATTCATTCATCACGACAAAGTCGCCATCGAAGGGCACTGTCATGCCTTTCAACACAGGGAAGCGTCCGTCGGCCAGGCTCCATACATTCTCGTCCCAACCGGCATTGATATAGGTTGACTTCTGTTTCAGTTCGTCGGCCGTCTTCAGGATGCCGTTGTGCTCGTCGGCCTGAATAACCTCCAGGTCTTCGGCGCTCACCGTCTCGCCCGTGATTCTGGTACCCACATAGAAGCGTATGCCGTCCCAAGCAAAGTTGTCGACCAGCGTTGCGCCCACAGCGTGGTTACCCACGATGGCGTGCAGGTGACCGTTTCCAAGACCGGAATCGATACCCATCTGGAAGGGGATAGCCACGTTGCCTGTGAATAGCTTGTCGCCGTTATGCTCTGTCAAACCGGTAATACCACCGCAGCCATTCCAGTCGTTGCCGGCATAAGCCTGACCCACGAACAGGTTGTTCACGAAATTGGCCTGATGGGTGTCGCCGGCAATACCACCGGCCTGATAGCCAGAACTGAGCACGGCTGCAGCAGAGAAGTTGTTGCTGATAAGCGGAGTATCCGTATCGCCATCCCATCCACTGCCGCCAATGATACCGCCTACGTGGTCGTTACCGTACACCACGCCAGAGGTGAAGCATCCATCCACGAGAGAATTGCCACGTAAGGAACCTACCACGATACCCACGTGCACACCGTTGCCGTATTCACCGACGACGGCTCCTATTACGCGTACATTTTTAATAGTAGCATCCACAGCATAGGCGAAAAGGCCCTTGTCGGTTCCGCCACCTACTTTGAGTCCATAGATGGTGTGTCCTGCACCATCGAATGTGCCGGTGAAGGGGTCAGCGGATGTGCCGATGGGGTCCCACTCACCTGTTAGGGTGATGTCGTCGGTCAAAACGTACTCACCTGCCAAGTCTTCAGCAATTGCTTTAAGGCCATTCTCGTCGGAAATCTGTGTCTGAGCACTGATACCGGATGATGCCAATACCGCAATCGCAAAGACAATGGTCTTTTTGAATTTAAGTAATGTTTTGTTCATCATAACAGTTAAGTTAATTAAATTAATATGGAATATTAGGTTAAAGAAATACCTCCTTTTTGGGGTAAACGTATTGTTGCAGCAGCAAAATTAGTTTTTTTTATGTCACAAGTTGTACGCTCTGTTGCATAATTTGTAACAAAATGAACCATTTTCTGAAAACCTGCCGCAAATGCGTGAAGTGCCCTCTGTGGTCTCCGCCACAGAACGCACTTACGATTCGTGGATTTAGTACATGTCTTCGGCGTACTGGTTGTTGTTGTAGACGTTCTCCGGGCAGAGCTCGATATATTCAAGGTGGAATTCCGTTCTCTTGTTCTCGGGAATCATCGTCTTGAAGCGCAGCCAGTAGTCGCGCTGTTCGAAGTTCTGTCTGAGGAGGATGCGTCGCAGGGCCTGATGTTCAGTTCGGAAGGATACGGAGCCAGACTTCGTTTCACGGTTATAGCGTATACATCCTAAGGGTCCGCGCATGAAGCCGAGGTATCGCATGTTGACGTCGGTGGCCACACCCTTGTCTTCGCATTTTTCCCAGTTGCACCATCCTGTGAAGGGGTGCGGATTGGACTCGGAGTCCTCCGTGCTGGGTTCCTTGCGCATGTCGAGGGGGATATCGACGGGTGTCATGGTGCTGAGATCCGATGTGGGACCGAGGTAAATCTGCATCATCCCGCGGTTGCCGTTGGCGGAGTATCCCATTCGCAACTCGTACATGCCGGCGGGAACGGGCGGCAGTCGCATTGCGAAGTCGTAGGCACCGCAGCAGTTCATCTCGTCGCCCTGGTAGTTGGCCCACCCTTCGCCCTGTGCCGAGTTGTAGAAGAGTTTGGTCTGGTCGCCGTTGTACACCACGATGTTTCTGAAGTAGTTCTCGGCCATGAGACAGAAACCGTTGCCGTTGAATCGGTTGTTG
>CAJONT010000018.1 GCA_905235975.1 uncultured Prevotella sp. | reverse complement strand
TCTACATAACCACCATGAGTACCAACTGTGGAAGCTTCCCATGACAGGGTGATACCCGGGTTGTTGTAAACAGCGAGCACTTCAGGAGCACCAGGAGTGTCAAGACCTACATATACATTGGTAGAGGCAACCACACCGGAACCATCCTCGTTGAAGGCCTGGATAGTGTAGTTATAGGTACCTGATTCTTCAATTGCATCGTCATAGACTGACAAGGCAGCGCCAACGGCAGGATTCTCAATCACAGCAACCTCAGTGCCTGCGCGCTTAACCTCAATCTTGGTAATGTTGGAGAGTTCATCACCGCCAGAGGTCTTGGTGGGAGCATTGAAGTTAATGGTAGCGTTCAGAGCACCCCGCTCACCAGCTACAGCCACAATATTCTCAGCAGCACCAGGAGTACTGCCATCGATGAGTGCGAAATCAGCCACATAGAGGTTGAATGCATCAGCATCGGAAATAGCATGGAAGCCAATGTAGTAGTCACCGTCGGCATCCACAGAAACCACCTCAGAGTAACCTCTAAAGTCGGTGAAGTCCACATCGACAGGATCAACAACGATATCGTAGGTCGAAGGATCAAGACCTTGTCCCACACCCACTTCAATACGCTCAGGCCATGTAGAGCTTGCGCATCTTGTGTTGAAAGAGAGCAAATATTTCTTGCCAGCCTTAAGTGAGAGGGGAGGAGTAAGCAACCAGTCGTCGGCATCAAGCGATGTACTATACGAATAATAAGCAGAACCTATGCTAAATACCCATGAACGGCCGTCACCATTGACATCGATTACAGTCCAGAGCTCATTGTCAGAACCGTTAAAGTCGTAAGTATAAGAAGGAACGATGCTTGAACCCACTCTCACACCGTTGGATTCTGCGGGCTGGCTGACAGCACCGTTATAGAGAGCCTGTACGGAGTAGTAGACTACACGCAGCGGGGAGGAGCTTACAGTCTCAGAGAAGGTGTTCTCAGAGATACCGTCGGCCACCACTTCACCCTCGGGATAGCGAGTTACGCGGTAAGTCACTTCATCGGGATTCACATAACCAGCATGTATACCCTCAGTCACGGGTGTCCAAGTCACGGTAGCCACAAATGCTTCATCGACAGCGAGTTCAACAGCATCGGGAGCCTTCACCTGGTCAAAGCCCACCCACAGAGAGACCTTATTGCTGGCGCCATTGCCCACGGCGTTGATAGCTCTTACCAATACGGTGTACATACCGGAAGCGAGGCCTTCAATGCTTCTCGACACACCCTCACCGGGCTGTGCATTACCATCATAAACGGTACCGTTGAGGTCAATAGTATACTGAAGTTCACCGATCAGAGGATCGTCACCCACAGTGGTGGTAGGCATGGTGAAGCTCACCTCAAGGGTGGTGGGATCACTTTCGCTGACAGAAGCGACAAGATTCTCCACAGCGGCGGGAGCATCATTGTCAGCATCGGGAGCCATTGACTGCAAGTAGCTGATTTCGATGAGACGGTCGTAAGCAAACACCTCAGAGACTTCAGCGGTCTCGGTGTTCACCTGATAGAGAGCAGACATGCCTGCATTGAGGAATGCCCAGTACATCGTACCTGAAGACGGGTCGATAGTAGCCGACTGCTGGTACATCGGCTCCAAGCCGGTGCTGCCCACGAATGTTTCATTACCAGTAGACAGGTCAATCTTATAGAGGTCACCGTCGAGTGTGATTGCGAAGAGCGAACCCTTACCGTCGACAGCGCAAACAAGATAGGAATTACTAGTGGTAGCAATTACTTGCTTGGTCTTTGTCAAGTAGTCATAAGATGCGATATCGGTGGGAGAACCACTCTCGTTGTAGAAGATACCGTAGGAAAGTCCTCTGCTGCTATCGTAAGATGTGCACGATGCAAGGTCAATGATATCGATTTCAGTATCATCAAGTTCGACGGCTTCACCAGTCTCAAGGTCGTAGCACTCACGGAAGAAGAAGATGTATCCAAAGAACTCCCAATAATAGTGCACATAGTACTTGTTATCGATGATGGCACCTCCGTTGTAGCTGTCCAGATAACCGTGCTGAATCACTAAATCAAGGTTGGCGGGAGGAGTGGGCATAATCGAATAGATACCATAGTCGTACGAGTCGATCCAGTTATCGTCATACACTACATGTCCGTACAGCGGATTAAGACCGGCCTTCTTGATGTCAGCCTTCTGGATGTTGTTCTGCTTCACGAATCTTGCCTCGGAGAGCATCCGCTGGTTGCGATTCAACTTTGGAGCAGCACTGTGAATTTTCTTCGAAACCTTCTGATCGAACTTAGGACGGTTCATTACAGAATGCTTCAAGGTTTTCGGATCCGGACGCTTTTGTGCCGAAGCCGGAACAGTGAACGTTACCAGCAATGCCAGCAAAGTCACAACGATAGTTGTAAATTTCTTACTCATATCAATCCTTTTAATGAAACAATAAATTATAGATAAAAAAATAAAAAAGTCTAAACAAAGAATATTCCGATGCAAAGGTAGACATTATATTTGAAAAAAAACAAAAATGAATGATTTTTTCTTAAAGAAAACGGCAAAAACAATGATTTTGCAAGTAAAATCCACAGAAATTACACAAATTGACAGTGGAAAGAGGGTTGTAAAATACATTTTTTCATTTTTGCACTGCAGAATATTTTGACAACGAGAAGGGGCGGATAGGCTTTTTCAAGCCTATCCGCCCCCACGAAAAAGGTCCGGTTCGAATCCGTTACTTATTTCACAATCATCTTGTACGACTTTCCATTTGACAGTTTCACAATGTTCAGACCCGGCTGCGGGCTGCTGATGCGGCGTCCGTCGATGGTGTAGCGAGCCACTTCCTTCACATTGTCATTGGCGGTGGCATTGGTGATGCCGGTGGGATCATTTCCGCCCAGATAATACTTGGCGGCATTGATGACATGACCGCTGCTGTCGAGCAGCATGGCTATCACAGCCACATCATCGTAGTCGATGGCATCGAGAAGCGCTGCCTTGGTGGGCATGTCGAGGGTATAGTCAACGCTGACCGTCTGTCCAGACTCCAGGCTGCCGAGTCCCATCTCATACTGTCCACTCTCATAATAGGTGCCGATGGCCACATCGTTGAACACCCAGAAGAAGGAACTCTGGCCGTACTCTCCACCTGAGCCGAATATGGCCAGGTCTTCAGGCAGTGACGACGAGCTGTACTGGGTATAATAATTCTGCTGTTTCCATGAGTTGGAGGTACCCGTGAGACTGTCGGCAATGAGCACGAAGGTAAGCTTCAGGCCAGAGAAATTGTCCATGGCGGTAATAGTGGCGGTGGCATCGACATAGTTCTTGGTATCGTCGTATTCGCCGGTCACCTGTATCGAGGCCATGGCTCCCTTCTCCATCTCAGCCCTGAAATCATCGCGGATGTCATCACCCGTACCGTAATAGGGGTCGGTGTTGATAGTACGGTCGATGAGGCAAGAGGGGGCAGCATTGAGGCCGAGGTTCTTGTAACGCGTGGGGTACATGGGATCGGTGCTGTTGTACTGGTGCATGGCAATGCCGATGAAACGGTCGCCAAAGGTGTTACGCAGATTCTCCATGCCGACGAGGCCGCGCGGACACCAGCCGCAACCTGTGCCGGTAAACTCTTCCACCACCACATTGCGTTTCACCATCACGCCCACGGTGCGGGCATTGTCGGAGGGCACGGCATCCTCGCCGCCTTCTATTCTCGTAATGGCCACGAAGAGGGGATAGTCGAAGCCGATACCGTCGGGCAAGTCCTCAATGGTTACGTCAAAGGTCTCCTGTGCAGCAGGAGCGATGGCCACGCTCACGTTCTTCACGACGTTGTAACCCTCAGCAGTATAGGTGAGGTCGAAGTTGGCGGGAGTAGACTGGCCGTTGTTGGTCACGGTCAGCGTCGTAACGAGTACGCCCGGACTGCTGACCATACCCTTGGCACCATCAAGACGCAGGTCGGTCTGAGGCATGTTGTCGCCGTCGACAAGTGCTTCCACACTCACATAACCTTTGTCGCTGGCATCTTCCCAGTCAGCGGTGCCGCGCCTTACGAACGACCTGTTCTCGTCGGCACTTCCCACGAAGGAGACGGCTTCGCACTTATAACGCTGGTAGAAGACATAGCCGATGTAGTATTCCTGACCCTCGGTGATGGCAACGGCATTGTCCAAGGTCACGAGGTTCCATCCATCGGCGGGACGTTTAGCAGGATCAGCATCCTTGCGGGAGCACAGACCGGTGGCAAGATACTCACCGTTGAGTTCGTTGGCCACGAACACACGGATGGAGTCGCAATACTTTGAGTCGACGATACCGGCGGCTATGCCGCGTATCTCATTGCCCACATAGGGGGTCAACAATTCGGGTGATACCCTGACGGCTGCCGACACGGTACCCTTCCCGTTCACGATGTAAGCGCTGGAACCGGCTAATCTGCCTACGGAGTATCCCACGGGAATCTCCACGGCATAGGCCATCACGGCCACTACGGCACTCAGCATGGTAAGTAAAAGTTTTCTCATATCACTACCTTTTTTGTTAATTAAAAAAAACTAAAACCATATATTGTAAAAACACATCAAAATATCACAGAGACACCGGACAAAGGAGGGATGCCATCCTCTCTCCAGGCATCTCTGGGCATATTGTTGTTATGCGGTCTTATCTGACAACCATCTTGTGCACGCTGCCGTCGGAGAAGCGTACTATCTGGATGCCTTTCTGCGACTCACCGGCGTGACGGCCGTCAAGGGTATAACGCTCGGCAGGCACTGCGGTCCCATCCACGGCACGGATGCCGGCGGGGTCGGGGTTGACAAACTCTACCGTGATTTTGGGTCCATAGTCCAAGAAGCTGAAGTTGCCGAAACCTACGATTTCGCCTACCTCAATCTGCATCTCCACCACACACTTGCCATAATCGAATGAATACCACTCGGTGAGCAAGTCGCCGCTTACTTCATCCACATCCATCCTCTTGGCAGAGGTGTAGAGATCGCAGGGTTCCGATTTGCCGGGAATGCAGTTGCCCAGTGCACAAGTATTGAACTCACCGTTGTCGATTTGGGTGATGACCATGTACAGGCGTACACACTCACCGAAGGTGTTCGACACGTTTTTCACCTGAAAGTCGGCGGGCACCACATAGGTCAGCTCACCTGTGCCGGGGTCTTCTTCAAGCTCCACGTCTCTCATCACAATGGTACTGCCATTGGCAATCACCTCACCACTGGCGGTTACAAACTGATAACTTTCGTCCACTTCCTCGTCATCCTGTGCCACGGCGAGCGTGCAACAGCCCACGAGGGCGAACATTAGGGTAAAGATTTTCTTCATATTATGCGTATTGGTGTTACTGTTCCGTTATTCATCCTCCGATGTCTGTTCCGGTTCCTCTGTATAGATGAGCGGGCAGGTGGCCACCTGTTGCACACCGTCGTTGTTGTAGACGAATGCCACCGCATGCATATTCTCCGGCACCCATCCCTCATCCAGCGTGCAGGTAAACTCCAGCGTCTGCTCCTCTGCCTCGCCGATGCTGAAGGGGTCGCCATCCAGTCCGTTCACGGCTTTGCGGTATACATGGTTGTGCTCATAGTCTCTCTTCACAGAACCGTCGGGCATGTACTGGAAGTCGATAATCTTGCTTTCCGTAAGCCAGAGCTGCACATTGCCGGAGGTGGTGCCTTCGGTACCCAAGGCTGTCACCTTCAGGGTGGTCTCCCTGCTGACAGGGTCATAGCCGGCAGCTGTGATGCCCAGTCTCAAGGTAGCCGGTTTCAGGAGTGCCTCGCGCACCAAGGTGACCCAGGCCGTGGTGGTCTCGTTCAGCACCTGGCGGTCCACATAAATGCAGGGCTGGTTTTCCACTTTCCATCGTGTGTAGTAGTCCTCGCCGTCCTGCGTCCACAGAGCATAGGGCACGTAGCGCGGCGACTTGGCAAGAGGTCCGGAGTGGAAACCCACCACGACCACCGTATCGGCACCGTATTGTACCTGCAGGGCATGCAACTGGTCGTTGCCAGTGGGGCAGTTCACACAGCGTTGTCCAGTGTAGTCTTCTACAAGTATGCATCGTCCTGCGGCAGCAGGTTTCACATACACCAGCCGGTCGGCCTCGTCCACCTCGTCACATCCACTGAGCGTCAGCAGTGCGGGGAGTGCCATTATATATAATATAAGGTGAGGAAGTATTCTCTTCATAATCAGAAATTGTAGTTATATGAAAGGGTGAAACCACGGCTCGACGGCACATAGCGGCACACACCGCCCGAACAGTTGTAACCGTCGTTGGTGCGGCCATAGCCGGCCTGAATACGGTGGCTACCCCCGGTAAAGGTGAGGAGCACCTGATAATAATGTACATCGGTCACACCGCAATTCCATTCATCGGAAACGGTAAACATCCAATGGGGCGCAAAGCTGAGTTCGAGGAGTCCTGCAGCCCAGTCGGAGTCGTCCTCGCCGGTAGCAAGATACTGCAGTTCACCGCGAACGGTAAACTTGTTGTTGATACGGTATTTGCCGTCGGCCACATAGATGTTGGAGTGCACCATACCGCCTTCTCCCTCCACGACGGTCATGTTATAGAACTGATTCATGAGCATCAGGTTGAGCTTGAAGTCTTTGGTGAGCCGCTTCTCTATCTGTATGTTCATGTCTTGGTAGTACATGCCGCCGCCCCATTTCCAGAAGGCTGAGCCATAGCCTTTCGAGCCCATCTGCGAAGAATTCGTGAGGAAGGGCACAGATTGCACATTTTTGTCGATACCATGTACATAAGAGTAGTTTAACTTCACGTTGGTGCCGTACTTGCCGCCCAGGAAGGTCTTACGCTTGAAGTTGTAGCCGAATTCCGCCTGATAGGCCCATTCGCCCAAAGGCTGTGTGGCATAGGGATATGTGGCAGCAAGCGAATAGGTGTGCTCCATTGTGAAGGCGGGCAGATTGTTGATGAACGAAGAGGTGCCCACCATGCCGCGTTCACTGCGAAATGCCATGTTGTCGCTCCGCTTGGCCTGCAGCAGCACACTCATTCCTCGTTTGGAGTAAGAGGCGGAGAGCATGGCCACATTGCCTTTGCGATAGATATATCCGTTGTCGAAGGAGGGATCCTGCGACTTCTGGGCATATTCTGCCAACACGCTCACGTTGCCTTGCTGGAAGCGGGCACGCACGTCGAAGGCATTCACATTCTCGGGCATTTTAAGGCGGTGATAGGCATCGGCGAAGATTTCATCTTCTTTCTCATGCTTATTCACAAACGAGGCACCGAGGGAGATGAAGGTGCCGTGCTCCTGCAGACTCTTCGACCATGCATCCAAATTCAGTTCCACATCACCGCCGGATATCCATGAGTCGTTGTGTGCCCAGTAACGGCGCTGCTCGCCCGTAAGTGCTTTCAGGGTCACACCCTTGAAGGGTTTATACACCACGCGGCCTCCCAGCAGGGAGTTGTCGATACCGAGACTGCGCTCCTCGTAGGTACGCAGGATGAAACCTGAACCGAACTGCTCGTAGAAGTTACCGGCGGTGACCTCCACGTTCTTGTAGTGGCCTTTCACAAACACATAGGGTACGCCCCACCCCTTCATATCTTTCTCGTAACCCGGGAGGGGGTGTTTCAGGAACTCAAATCGTGCACCGGCATCCACATACTCGCTGTTCATATTGAGCTCAGCATAGGTGTTGGTGAGTGCCCATTCGTCGGGTTTCTTGGCGCCGATGGCATCATCGGTCTCGGGAATGAGCACATCGCTCTGTATGCTTCCGCTCAACGTCAGCTTACGGTGCTCTTCTTCCTGTGCCCACGCTGAGGCCGACAGGCAAAACAGTGCCAGCAGACAAACAGTTTTTCTCATCATTATCTCACCAGTTCACGTACTTTCTCTATCAGTTCCTCTTCTGCTCCTTCCGTGTAGCCGTTGTGCTTGTACACGATATTGCCCTTGCCGTCTACAATCAGCACATAGGGTATCATCTGTATACCGAGGGCACGTTTGAAGTCGCTGTTCGGGTCAAGAAGCACCTCATAGGGCCATCCATGGTTATCCACCAAGGGTTTTACCTTGTGGATGTTCTGAGCCTGGTCTATCGAGACGGCAATCACTTTCACGCCCGTTTCCTCCTGCCACTCGTCGTAAACCTCGCTGATGGCAGTAAGCTCGCGGTTGCAGGGTTTACACCATGTGGCAAAGAAATCGATAATAAAGGGCTTGCCATTGTTCGACAAGGTGTCGGTGGAAATGGTTTTTCCCTCCATGGTTTTCAATGTGACTGCTGGAAGTTTAGTCTGTGCAGCACCTGCAAGTACCATTAAGGCACAGGCAAAAGTGAAGAAAAATCTTTTCATTTTATGTGATTGGGTTCAAGTTTTGTATATTCCGATGCAAAATTAAATAATTTAATGACTACTACCCGTATATTGTTGTTAAAAGTTGTTTATTTTAAATATAATCTGCATAAAAATTCACACATAAACCATTTGTTTACAGTCCATGTGCGGATTATGGGAAAGTGCATCTGTCAGGGCAGCACCTTTACTACTGCAAAGGCACGTTTGGGGAGCGTCACCGTGAGTTGGCATCCATCGGGCTGCGCCTTGGCAGTACTGGGCACGACAGCCCTGTCATGATTCAGTGTATTCTCTGCCTCATCGTTTGCGGCAGCGAGCAGTGTCACCTCGGCCTGAGCAATCTGCTTGAGCCCTTTGAATTGCAGGGTCAGCTGTTGTGCATCGGGCAGGGCATTGGCTATCTTCACATAGTAGGCACCGGCTCCTTTGTCGCAGACAGCACTGGCATAGAGGCCATTGTCGCCTGCCACCGCCTTCCCATTCTCAGTGAGGCTCACCACATGGGTACCTTTGTACACCCCGTAGAGCATCTGCACATACCAGTTGGCAGTACGCACCGTCCTCAGGTTGTCGAACCAGATGAGGTCGGGTTTCCATTGCCATCCTTCCACATGGGCGAAGAGGGGTGCATAGGTGGCTTGGTACACCACGTCGGCATTGCGCTCCAGTCCGGTCATGAAAGCGGCTTCGGAGAGGGCTGCTTCCCAGTTGTTGTGGCTGCCTTTTCCGTGGGCAGCATACTCGCCGGCAAACACTTTGGGTCCCTTGCGGTCGTAGGTGTCGTAGCGTGTGGCATGGTCGAAGAACCACTGTGGGGGTTTGTAGTAGTGCTCGTCGACGAGGTCGAGTTTCAGGCGTTTCATTTCTTTCCAGCCATATTCAAAGTCAGCGCCGTCGGAGGCAGGACCGCTGGAGCCGCATATCTTTATTTGGGGATACTTGGCAC
>CAJONT010000017.1 GCA_905235975.1 uncultured Prevotella sp. | reverse complement strand
TATGAGTAAACTGATTGAACCCACAGGATATAAAGCCCTGCTCGACAGAAGTCAGACGGAGCAGGGTATCAAACTGATAAAAGACTTTTTCCAACAGAACCTCAGCACCGAGTTGAGGCTGCAGCGCGTCACGGCACCCCTCTTCGTGCTGCAAGGGCTGGGTGTGAACGACGACCTTAACGGCGTGGAGAGAGCCGTCACCTTCCCCATACTCGACCTCGGCGACACAAAGGCCGAAGTGGTTCACTCCTTGGCCAAATGGAAAAGGCTCACCCTGGCTGAATACAAGGTGGCGCCGGGCTACGGCATCTACACCGACATGAACGCCATCAGGGCCGATGAGGAACTCGACAACATCCACTCGCTCTATGTCGACCAGTGGGACTGGGAAGCCGTCATCACACGCGAGCAGCGTACGTTGGCCTTCCTCCGCGACGTGGTGAAACGTATTTACTCTGCCGTATTGCGCACCGAGTATCTGGTGTGCGAACGCTATCCCCAAATCACGCCTTTCCTGCCGCGTGACATCCATTTTATCCACAGCGAAGAACTTCTGCAGCGCTATCCCAACCTCACACCGCATGAGCGCGAAGATGCCATCTGCCGCGAGTATGGTGCCGTCTTCGTCATCGGCATCGGGTCGAAACTGTCCGACGGAAAGAAGCACGACGGACGCGCACCCGACTACGACGACTGGTCGACAGTGGCCGAAGACGGCAGGGTGGGGCTCAACGGCGATATCTTGGTGTGGTATCCCGTGCTGGGGCGCTCGTTCGAACTCTCGTCAATGGGCATCCGTGTCGACGAGGAGTCCCTGCGCAGGCAGTTGGCGATTGAGGGACTCACAGCGCGTGAGCAACTCTATTTCCACCGCCAGCTGCTCGAGGGTCGTCTGCCGCTCAGCGTGGGAGGCGGTATCGGGCAGAGTCGCCTCTGCATGATGCTGCTCCACAAGGCGCACATCGGCGAAATCCAAGCCAGTATATGGCCGGAGGATATGCGGCAGAAATGCCGCGAACTCGGTATGCCGCTGATATAGAGCGTGCCTTCACGCCAGCTCCAAGTTGAGCAGTTCGCGAAGGCGGTTCACGGCGGGGTTCTTCTGGCACATCTCATCGAAGAGCTCGCGCTTGGTCAAGATTTTGGTCACTTCGTTCGCCTTGGCCAGGCGGACGGTGAAGTCGATGTGCCCGTTGTGCAGATAATGGGCCAGTGTGGCGCGGATGCGCGATTTTATTCCGTTTATTTCATCAAGCAGTATGCTGTTGTCCACCACCAACTCTATGTTGGGATAGTCGGTGATGTGGGGCAGCAGGTTTTTCATGCGGGCAGAGAGGCCGGGATAGGCAGCCGTCATGCGGTTGCACATGGCGAGCCATTCTTTCTCCACCTGTTCTTGGGTGAAGACCGTCTTCTCGCTCTTGTCCAGTTGCTCTTCCTCCACTTTTGAGGTCTCGGCGGCACGGTGCAGTATGCCTTGGATGCTCGTGCCCATGTTGCGGAGGCTGATGGGCTTGCCCTGGCCGCCGGTACGTGATGCCGGCGCACCCTGCGCCGCAGGCTGTGAGGCGACGAGGGGAGCCGAAGGACGATGTTCAGGCATGGGGGTAGCGGCGGGCTCGCGTTCTGCCTGATGAGCGCGGCGCGCGGTGGTTGCAGTCGCGGCTACCTGCGGGGCCGGCGTGAGATGACTGCTTGCTACGGTTTTGCGGAACAGGTTTTTTAGTCTACGATGGGGGCGGCGCCCCGCACTGGCGTCGTCGTCTTGTGTGATTTGTGCTATCTCTATGAGTGTAAGCTCCACCAACAGGCGTTTGTTGCTGCTTTGTCGGTAGTTGATGTCGCAGCGGTTGGCCACACGCAACAGCTGATACAGAAACTTGTCGGGACAGCGCACAGCCTGCTCGCGGAAGCGTTCCCGCTGGCGGTCGCTCACATCCAAAAGCGGCAGCGTAGAGGGGTTCTTGGCCATCATCACGTTGCGGGCATGCTCTGCCAGGCCGTTCACCAAATGTCCGCCGTCGAAACCGCGGCCCATGATGTCGTTCAGCAGCAGCATCACGTCGGCCACCTTGTTCTCCAGACTCAGGTCGATGAGGCGGAAGTAGTTGTCGCTGTCCAGCACGTTCAGGTTCTCTATCACCTTCTCGTAGGTCAGGTTGCCCTGGCTGTAGCTCACCGTCTGGTCGAAGATGGAGAGGGCGTCGCGCATGCCGCCGTCGGCCTTCTCGGCAATGATGTGCAGGGCTTCCTCCTCATAGCTGAAGCCCTCGCGCTCGGCCACCTTCTTCAGGTGCCCCACGATGTCGGGCACGCTCATGCGCTCAAAGTCGTATATCTGGCAGCGTGAGATGATGGTGGGCAGAATCTTGTGTTTCTCGGTGGTGGCCAGGATGAAGATGACATACGAGGGCGGTTCCTCGAGCGTCTTGAGGAAGGCGTTGAAGGCAGCCGACGAGAGCATGTGCACCTCGTCGATGATGAACACCTTGTAGCGCCCCGACTGCGGCGGTATGCGCGTCTGGTCCATCAGTTTCTTGATGTTCTCTACCGAGTTGTTGCTTGCCGCGTCAAGTTCGAAGATGTTGAGCGAGCGCTGCTGGTTGAATGCCACGCAGCTTTCACACTCGTTGCAGGCCTCGCCGTCGGCAGTGGGGTGCTGGCAGTTGATGGCCTTCGCAAAAATGCGCGCGCAGGTGGTCTTGCCCACACCGCGCGGACCGCAGAAGAGGAAGGCGTGCGCCAGTTTGCCGCTGCGCACGGCATTCTTCAGCGTGGTGGTGAGCGCCGTCTGGCCCACCACGGTGTCGAATGTCATGGGGCGGTATTTTCGTGCGGAGACGATGTATTGCATGGGTGGTGTCTTGATTTAGGAGTTTTTTGCATGCAAATGTAACGATTTTAATTGGAAAATGGTCCCCCTGTGAGAAAAAAAACGTATTTCTTTGGCAGTCTCTCTTTCTTTCACTAATTTTGCACGAACATTCGATATGGATATGTGGAATAATATTAAGGTTTTTTCCAGCAGGCTGTTAAAGGTGGCCGACCGCTTCAAATATGTGGTCACCATCGTGATTGGCGGGCTCGTCGTGGGCTTTGTCGGCGAGAACAGCTATCTGCAGCAGGTGAAAAACTACCGGGAAATCACACGGCTGAAAGGCGAGATAGAGCGCTACGACGAGCGCTACAAGGCCGATTCCACCCGTCTCAGCCATCTGTACACCGATCCTGAGGCCATTGAGAAGATTGCCCGTGAACGATATTTCATGAAAACCAACGATGAGGACATCTTTGTGCTCAGCGACGACGAGGTAATGGAGGAACCCGAACCATGAAACAGCTCACTCCACTGCAGTCGCGCATCTTGCTCCTCGGCGCCGTGCTCATGGTGGTGGGGGCCGGATGTTGCGCTTTCCTCTTCCAGTCGCACATCTTCTGCTTCGTCTACGCCGCCGGTGCCGTCCTCTTTGTGGCCATGCAGTGGCTGCAGCGCTACGAGGGCAGCGACGTCACGATACGGAGGCTGCGCCGCATCGTCGTCCTTTCCGACATCTTCTTCCTGCTCGCCGCCCTCTCGCTTGTCGATACACAATATCTCTTCCTCTCCACCCTGATGTCGAGAGTCGACTACATTACCTATGTCTACAACAAGTGGGTGATGCTGCTGCTCTGTGCCGCCATCCTGCAGATGTATGCCACGCATCGCATCAGTCATGAGCTCGGAAAAGACGAGGCAAGTCAAAATAAACACTAAAAGATTGATAAAATAATTTAAAACCGCCCCTTTTTTTCCAATACATCAGCAAAAGATATTATTTTTGTATGTTGGAATGAAAAGTGATATATGAAAACAATTCTCTACTCTATTTTGGCCATTACCTTTTTGGCCTCTTGTGTCAATTCGTACAATATTGAAGGTTCGTCCAACGTGGCAAGTTTGGACAGCAAAAAACTGTACCTGCGGGCCATCAAGAACAATGAGATGAAAGACATCGACTCCACCGAAATGGTGCATGGCCAGTTCCACTTCACCGGCACCACCGACTCGGTGCGGTTCGCCACCCTTTTCATCGACAATGGCGTGGCTTTCCCCATCGTGCTCGAGAGTGGCGATATCCAGGTGAAGTTCAACCTCGGACAGACCTTCCTCTCAGGCACACCCCTCAACGACCGCCTCTATAACTATCTCAAACGAAGCGACAGCCTTCAGCTGCAGCTCGGCGAACTGCAGCACCGTTTCGACCGTGCCCTGATGGACGGCGAGGATATGGCACAGGTGGTGCAGCAGCTGCAGAACGATGAACTGCAGATAACCATGAGTATCGACACACTCGTCACTTCTTTCATTTCCGACAATTTCGACAATGTGCTCGGCCCCGGTGTCTTCATGCTTGTCACAGCCCCCTATCCCTATCCCGAGATGAGACCCTGGATTGTGCAGATTATGAGCAAGGCCACCGACAACTTCAAGAACGACCCCTATGTGAAGATGTATGTAAACGAGGCACAGCACATACAGAATATTCAGAACGGTCTGGAACCCATGCCCGCCGCTCCCGGAGCACCCGCCGCCACGGCCGCTCCCGCCCCGCAGCCGCCCACACCCAATGAGATGGCCGGCCAGCGTCCGCAAGGTTCCGAACCCGCTCCCGGTGCACCCGAAGGCACGCCGGAGAATCCCTAACCCCGTAGGCCGCCCGCAGATGAAAACACTGATAGCCGATGCGACCATCGTCAACGAAGGAAGTGTTTTCCATGGCGCCCTGCTGATGGAAAACGATGTCATCGAGGCTGTTTACGAGGGCGACCCTCCCCACCATTGCCAGTACGACTCGCTCATCAAGGCGACAGGTTGTTACGTCTTGCCGGGCGTAATCGACTCGCATGTGCATTTCCGCGAGCCCGGACTCACCCACAAGGCCGACATGGCCAGCGAGAGCCGAGCCGCAGCGGCAGGAGGCGTGACATCCTTCTTCGACATGCCCAACACCAACCCGCCCACCGTCAGCCTCGACGCCCTCGCCGACAAGTGGAGAAGGGCTGCACAGGACAGTGTGGTGAACTATGCCTTCTTCTTCGGCGCCACAAACGACAACTACTCCCTCTTCGCACAACTCGACCGTTCCCGCCTGCCCGGCGTGAAACTCTTCATGGGTTCCAGCACCGGCAATATGCTCGTCGACAGGAAGGAAGCGCTCAAAGCCGTCTTCGCCGAGGCACACATGCCGGTGATGGCGCACTGCGAAGACACCCAAATCATAAACAGCAATATGCAGCGCATCTGTCAGACACACGGCGACGACCCCGACGTGCGCCTGCACCCCTTGGTGCGCAGTCGCGAGGCCTGCCTCGCCTCTACGCGCTTGGGCATTGAGATGGCGCAACAGGAGGGGGCCCGCTTCCATGTGGCACACCTCACTACCGCCGAGGAACTGGCGCTCATCACCCCCTACAGCGGACAAGGACCGCTGCCGCAGGTCACTGCAGAGGCCGTGGTGGCACACCTGTGCTTCACCGATGCCGACTATGCCGCACTGGGCACCCGCATCAAGTGCAACCCCTCCGTGAAGACCGCTGCCGACCGCGACGCCCTGCGCCGCGCCCTCACCGACGGACGCATTGCCACCGTGGCCACCGACCATGCTCCCCACCTGCTCGCAGAGAAACAGGGCGGCTGCCGGCGTGCCGCCTCGGGCATGCCCATGGTGCAGTTCTCGCTGCGCTATATGCTGCAACTCGCCGACGAGGGTGTGCTGCCGCTGCCGCGTGTGCCCATGCTGATGGCCCATCAGCCGGCACAGCTCTTCGGTGTCAGGGAGCGGGGCTTCCTGCGACCGGGCTATAAGGCAGATGTGGTGGTGGTGCGCCGCACGGAGCCCACAGCCGTCAGCGCCGCCGAGGTGCTGAGTAAGTGCGGATGGTCGCCTCTCGAGGGCACTGCCCTGCAGTGGCAGGTGGAATACACCTTCTGCAACGGGCACCCTGTCTATGCCCATGGGCACCTGCACGAAGAGACAAGGGGCGAAATGATAAGATTCGACCATGACGCATGAAGACAGCACCGTAAGGGTGGTGCGCACCTACAGGGTGTGCGAAGTGGCTCCCTATATCAACTGGATTTATTTCTACCACGCATGGCAGGTGAAACAGGGCAAGGAGAGCGAAAGCCTCAGGGCCGATGCCGACCGCATGCTGCAGGCGCTTGATACAAAATACTGCACCCATGCCGTGGTGGTGCTCACCGAGGCCTGCTCCGAACACGACGACATCGTGGTGGCCGACGGCACACACATCCCCTGTCTGCGGCAGCAAGTGCCGGGAGCCGACGGTGCCTGCCTGTCGATGGCCGATTTCTTAGCCCCGGCCGGCATTCCCTCCGGCGATGCCGCCGATCTTGCCCACAGGATGGGGCTCTTTGCCACCACGGTGGACGCCGCCATGGAGACCGACCTGAGAGCCGATGCCTATGAGCGCATGCTGTCGCAGACTCTGGCCGACCGCCTTGCCGAGGCTACTGCCGAGGTGTTGCACATGGAGGTGAGGAGGAGCCTCTGGGGATATGCCCCGCAAGAGCAATCAGACATCCGCCAACTGCTCGAAGGCCGCTACCAAGGCATACGTCCGGCGGTGGGTTATCCCTCGCTCCCCGATACAAGCGTGAACTTCATCCTCGAACGTCTGCTCCGCATGAGCGATATCGGCATTCGCCTCACGGAGAGCGGTGCCATGAGGCCCCATGCCTCGGTGTCGGGACTCATGTTGGCGCACCCTGTCGCCCGATACTTCAACCTGGGGAGAATTGACGAGACACAGTTGGCCGACTATGCACG
>CAJONT010000016.1 GCA_905235975.1 uncultured Prevotella sp. | reverse complement strand
CTGCTGGGGACTTGCACAGCTGACCGCCCGCCGGCAGTTGGCGCAACAGCACCTGAAGATGCTGGAACAAGAACGCATCATCTCCGAGCAGCGCCAGCAATTGCTCCAGAAAGAGTTGTCGGAGAAATCGAAGAACCTGGCCGCCATGTCGCTCGACGTGGCAGTAAAGCAGAACGTCATCAACAGTCTGCGCGACTCTATCATCGAACAGAAGAAGAAAGGGAACATCTCTAAGAACGACATGAAGGCACAGCTTCAGCGCATTCAGCAGACTTCGAGCGACAAAGAATTCTGGGACATCTTCAAGCAGAATTTCGACCTTATACACGAACACTTCTTCCGCAACCTGAAAGCGCATTACCCGACGCTGACGGCCAACGACCTGAAGTTCTGTGCCCTGCTGCGCATGAACCTCAGCACAAAGGAGATAGCGAACTTCACAAACCTGAGCATCAGGGGTGTGGAAAGCGCCAGACTCAGGTTGAGGCACAAGTTCAAGTTGACCACGGAGCAAAACCTGGTGGAATTCCTTATTGCCTTCAACCCCAAGCAGCCGTCAGACGACCCGTCAGCATAAGGAACCGAACAGGAGGGGCATCAGTCGTAATACTCAATTTGCAATTCTTCGCTTACATTGAAATCATCATGGAAGCCATCGTTGTACTGATAGATGATTCGCCATCCGCGATAGCAGGAAGGCACTTTCAGCACATCGAGCAGGTGCCATGTGGGGCGACCGAAGTCGTAGGATTCGCGGTCGAGCAACAAGCGGTTTGAGGTATAGTCAAAATAGTAATAACCGCCGCCTATGCACCTGTCGCCCGGCTTAAGCAGATGTCTGTGCTGATTCACCATCCCCAGACGGAAATAACCATCCATGGTAATTATAAATTTCGGTAGTGTCATTGAAGTGTGAGCTATCAAATGTAACGTGCAAAGATAATGAAAAATGCTCAAATCTCGACAAAATTGTGTATTTTTGCCGCCACATTAAACTTCTGAAGAATGACGCTGACCTACATTTTTCATAGCGGCTTTGCACTGGAAACGGAAAGAACCATACTGATATTCGATTATTGGTTGGATCCGGCGCATGTGGTACCCGCAATTCTGCAGAAGGACAAGCCCTTGTACATATTCTCCAGCCATTTCCACGAGGACCATTTCAACAGAGCCATCTTCGAGTGGAAGAAGCAGAGGGAGGGCATCACCACCATTCTCTCAAAAGACATACTGCGGCACAGGAGAGCAAAGAAGGAAGAAGCAGACGTGTGGAGAGCGAAAGGAGGCACATGGGCCGACCACAGGCTCGCCGTATGGGCTTTGGGGAGCACAGACAGCGGCGTGTCATGGATTGTGGAAGTGGAAGGCAAGCGCATTTTTCATGCCGGCGACCTGAACAACTGGTATGCGAAGTTTCTTCCCGAAGCGGTGCCAGGTCAGAAGATTTACAGCACCGAGTTTGAAGAATTCATCGACCCGATAGCCCATGAAAAACAATACCTTGGCGAACTGAAGGACATCCGGAAGGTGACCGACTATTTCGATGTCGTGATGTTCCCCATCGACGGCAGGATAGGAAACGGCTACACCCTTGGCGGCAGACAGTTTATTGAGCGGTTCAAGGTGGGGCTGTTTGTGCCCATGCACTTCATAACCCCAATCACCGAACCGAAGGAACAACCAGCGCAGGACACATCCTGCCAGAACCCTGCCGAATCGCGAGGATGGAAGAGCAACACCGAATCCGCCAACCGCTTCAAGGAATTTACCGACAGAATGGCCCTCCCCTTCTGGGAAATCAGCAAAGAAGGGGAATCGAGGGAGGTGTGATTTTACCCAATCATAATGCGCATAAATATTTCTGGCGGAGGGATTGGGGGAGTTTGGAGGCGATAAGGAGGTACGACTCCTTGATCCATGACATGACGAGGGCATCATCCACCTGCTCATAATAGACATCGCTCCAGTGCTTTTTGTTCCAATGCCAGGCTGGTGTCACGGCAGCATACCTCTCCCGCAGCTCCTCATTTCGCTCAGGCGCCAACTTCAGCGCAAATCTCGGGGCGGCATCGCGCATATCATGACGGCTTCCGCCCAACCACAGACAGACGAATATTTTGCCCTCCAAGCGGAAGGTTATGATGTCGTCGCCAAACGGCTGGTCTTCGGTCACGCCGTAGAGCGACAATGTGTATTCACGTACTTGCTCAATGTTCATATCCTATCAGCGGGTGCCAGCTATTCCGTGGACTCATACAGTTCGAAAGCCTCTTTCATTTTGTCGCGCATATACATCATCGCATTTCTTGGGTATAAAATCTTGATGCCCGGTCCATACGACATAAAGACCGAATACATCTCGAAGTTGATAACCACATCGATTTGGAAGATACAGCTGCCGTCGGGATATTCCTGTATGAGCTGTTGCGAGCGGTGAATGGGTTTTGTCATGATGTATTTGCACTGCTCGGCACTTGCCCAGAACTTGATTGTCCGGGGAGTGTTTCGGATATTCTTGCTTACCCCGATTACATCGTCGAAGAAATGTTCTGAGTCAAAATCGGGATTCTCTCGGAAAGGCACGTCAACCGGCTCCACGCTGACGATGCGGTCGAGTGGGAAGTTATAGAGCAAGAGATTGGAGGCTTTGGAACCGAAAAGGAACCACCTGTTTCGGAACTCTTTCAGCAGATACGGACAAAAGATATACTCTGTGGGCTGTTTTGCCGCAAACGACTGGTATTTAATGCGGAGCGTCTGTTTGTTGGCAATATAGTTGTAGAGCGGATTCAGCAAGCGGATGCCCTTCAGATCGGGCACGCTGTCGAAGTGGATGATGGGCTTGCGGTTGTTGCGGCTGATGGACAGTTTGTCCTGCAGTCGACTGACTACGTCCGCCATTTCGGCGAAATGCTCGAAATCTTCCAACTGCCGAAGCAAATCGACAGCTTCCTGCATCATTTCATAGTCGTTCTGCGACATAGGAAGGTCCATGATGGAGTAGTCTTTATCCGCATAACGATAATATTTGTGGTCGTAGACCTCAATGGGGGCGTTGTATCCGAGTTTGTCGGAACGCATCATCTGGATGTCACCCTGAACGGTACGCACAGACACGCCCTTACGGATGCCCTCCATGTCGTAGAGAGCATCGGAACAAGCATCCACGAGGTCGTCAAGTGTCCATCTGCGGTAGCGGTTGCGAAGACAATTGTCTATCGTCTTGTATCTGATTAACGCATTTTTATTTGCCGGCATAATAAAGGTGTGTTGTAATAATTCTGAAAACTTTATTTGCATAAAGTCCTACAAAGATACGAAAATTACGCAACCTATTTGCGTAGAACTGAAATTTTGAACATTTTTTTTGCATTTTTCGAGAAATTCGCAGAATTCATGAATTGTCAAATATCAGTCGCCTATGGCGAGAAATATCACAAATCTAATCAAAATCTTTCAGGGCGCAATGCGATGAACTTGAGATGCTGATAATATCGCAGACAGTGGCGTGAGATATAATAAAATGTGATTCATCAACGTTATATAATAAATAAGAAATATTTACTATCGCATCAAACATGGAGAAGAAACAGGTACAATCAGACCAGATTACACGCCGCGAAGCCATAAAGAAAATGGGAGCGGTGACAGCCACGGCCGCATTGGGCATGACGGGAGTAGGAATGATGGCGGCACACGCCACCACACACGACGCCCCCGAGCGACCCTTGAAGGTGTTGCTGCTCAATGGCAGTCCCAGGCGCAACGGCAACACCTTTACGCTGCTCAGCGAGATTGCATCACAACTTGAGAAAAACGGTATCGACAGCGAGATATTCCAACTCGGCAACGGCAACATACACGGTTGCGCCGACTGCGGGAGCTGCCATAAGGGTTCGGGCCGATGCGTGTTCAATGATGATGCGGTGAACAGGATAGCCGAAAAAATGGCCATGTGCGATGCTCTCGTGGTTGGCTCACCCGTCTACTACGGTATGCCGGCCGGTCAGGTGCTCTCCGCCATTCAGCGTCTGGCCTACTCTGCCGGCGGTGTTTTAGACGGCAAGCCCGCCGCCGCCGTCACTGTTTGTCGCCGTGGCGGTGCCACTGCCGCCTTTCAAGCCCTTCAGATGGCCTTCCAGATGCTCAACATGCCCATTGTGACCTCCCAGTATTGGAACATCGCCTATGGTGCCGGCAAGGGAGAAGTGGCAAAAGACGAGGAAGGTTTGCAGACCATGCGCACACTGGCCGACAACATGACCTATATGCTACGGCAGTTTGCCACCGGCACAGCCCAGCCACCACAGCGCGAAGGGAGGAAATTCACCAATTTCATCAGATAACGCACCCCGACGGACAAACCTTCAATCAGAGAACCCCACCCTACCAACCATGAAAAGACATCTTTTGCTTTTGGCCATTATAGCAATGGCCATGCTGCCAGCCATAGCAGCAAACAAGTTGCAAGCGCCCAACGATTTGCGCTGCAACGGCAACCCATCGCCCCTGTCGATAGACACCACTACCCCACTGTTCAGTTGGAAGATACCCTGCCATCATCAAGGGCAACAGCAGACTGCCTACGAGATAGAAGTAGCGAGCGACAGCATGAAACTCGTCCGCGGCAAGGCAGACCTGTGGAGCAGCGGCAAAGTGGACTCCCCGCAACAGCTTTTCGTGGCATACGGCGGACAACGGCTTGCCGAACGGCAGTTGTGCTACTGGCGGGTCAGGGTGTGGGATGAGAAAGGGCAGCGCACCCCCTGGAGCCGCCCCACCCGCTTCGCCATCGGCATATTGAAGGGCATGGCGGGAGATTACGTGGGATTGGACACAGAAAATGCCATCTGCCTGAAGAAGACGCTGAAAGACATCGTGCCCGCCGGGAAGCAATTCCGCACGACATTCGTCCATGTCAACAGCCTCGGCTATCATGAACTGCTTGTCAACGGCAAGAAAGTGGGCGACGAGGTAATGCAACCCGCCGTGTCGCAGCTTGCCAAACGCTCGCTCATCGTGACCTATGACATAACCCCCTATCTGAAGAAGGGAGACAACGAAGTGGAGATATGGGCAGCACGAGGATGGTACACACCCTCCATATTAGAAGTGGAGCACTTGGGCGCCTTGGTAAAGGCTGAGATAAGTCAGCTTACAGGAACCGGCTGGCAGCGCCTTGCCCAGACCGACGGCAGTTGGCAGGCCGCCGCGAGCGGATACAGCTATACCGGCAACTGGCAGCCGCTGCGTTTCGGCGGCGAGCGAATCGACCACACAGCCAAGTTGCAATGGACACAAGCCAAGACCTACAAAGTGACGGGCAAGAAGGCCACTCCGCAAGTGTTCAGCGGCAACCACATCATAGACAAACTCAGTGCCAAGACCATCACTCACGACAGCCATGGCGCTGCGATAATCGATTTCGGCAGGGTCATCACCGGATGGCTTGTGGCCGATTTCGAAGGATTGTCGAAAGGTCAGGTGGTTACATTCGAATATTCCGACTTCATCCCCAACGGCAAAACATTTGAGCCGCTCGAAAAAGAAGACAAGGGCGACGTGCTCATCGCCTCCGGCAGCGGAGCAGACCATTTTGCCAACCGTTTCCACATGCACGCCTTCCGCTATGTGAAGGTGGATGCGGGCGAAGCCGTGGGGCACAAATTAAAAGACATCAAAGCCGTGCAGATAAGCGGGTTGAAAGAAGAAGGCGCCTCGACCTTTGCCTGTTCCGACGACCGGCTGAACACCGTCCACGACCTGATACACTACACCATGCGCTGCCTTACCTTCTCAGGCTACATGGTAGATTGTCCGCACCTTGAGCGTCTGGGCTACGGCGGCGACGGCAACTCGTCGACCCGCACGCTGCAGACGATGTATGAGGTGAACGACACCTACCGCAACTGGCTTACGGCATGGTGCGATGCCATGGCCGACGACGGCGGTACGCCCCATGCCGCACCCTCACGCAGATGCGGCGGCGGTCCGTATTGGTGCGGCTTCATCATCAAGGCCACTTGGCGCACCTACCAGGCCTATCAAGACAAGAACTTGATAGAGACGATGTATCCGTACATGCAAAAGTGGCTCACTTATGTGGATAAATACACCGTGGACGGGCTCCTCCAGAAATGGCCCAACACCGACTACCGTGAATGGTATCTTGGCGACTGGCTGGCCCCCGAAGGCGTAGACATGAGCGGCGAGTCAATCGACCATGTCAGCAACTGTTTTGTCAGCGACTGCCTCCGCGACATGGTGCAAATGGCCAAGTTGCTCGGACGTGAAGACGATGCACGCCAATATGCTGCCAAACGTGAGGCGCTGAACCTCCGCATCCATGAGCAATACTACCATGCCGACAGCCACACCTACGCCAACGGCACCCCACTCGATATGTCGTATGCCGTGTTGACGGGCGTTGTACCCAATGACCTGCTCAAAGAGATAAACACACAAATTGTGCGCATGTCGTATGAGAAATACAACGGCCATGTGGCCGTGGGGCTCGTCGGCATACCCGTCTTCACCGAGTGGGCCACCCGTCAGCAGGAGGCAGACCTCATGGCCACCATCCTCCGTCAGCGCGACTATCCGGGCTATCTCTACATGATAGACAACGGAGCCACCGCCACCTGGGAGGCATGGGACAGCCACCGCAGCCGTGTGCACAATTGTTACAACGGCATAGGCACCTGGTTCTACGAGGCAGTGGCAGGCATTCAGGGCACCGACGAGGTAGTCATTGCCCCTCAAATACCGAAGGGTGTGGAATGGTGCGAGGCATCGAAGCCCACCCCCTACGGCACGCTTCGGGTGAAATGGACATCCGCCGGCGG
>CAJONT010000015.1 GCA_905235975.1 uncultured Prevotella sp. | reverse complement strand
CTCTCACGTCCGTGTGTGATGGGTATCCTCAATGTTACTCCCGACTCATTCTATGCCGGCAGTCGCAAGCAGACAGAATATGAAATCAGCCGTCGTGCCGACGAGATAATAGCGCAAGGCGGTGCCATGATCGACGTGGGTGCCTGCAGTACCCGTCCCGGCTCTGCTGCTGTAAGCGAGGAAGAGGAGATGGCCCGTCTCAGATTAGGGTTGAAAGCTGTGCGTAGCGTGCAGCCCGATGCAGTGCTGAGTGTGGACACCTTCCGTCCCGAGGTGGCGCGCATGGCTGTCGAGGAGTTTGGTGCCGGCATCGTGAATGATGTGTCGGAGAGCCGTGAGATGTTCCAGGCGGTGGCCAAGCTCCGTGTGGCCTATATCCTCATGTCGGTACGCCCGTCACTCTCCGAGATGTTGCCCGTCTTGGCCGACGAAGTGCGCGAGCTTCACTCCCTCGGGGTGCGCGACATCCTGATAGACCCCGGCTTCGGCTTTGGCAAGACTTTGGCCGACAACTACCGCCTCATGGCACAGATGGAGATGTTGCACACGCTCCGTCTCCCCCTGCTGGTAGGCATATCGCGTAAGTCGATGATTTACCGTCTGCTCAATACGACGCCCGACGGGGCTCTCAGCGGCACCACTGCGCTCCATGCCGTGGCGTTGGCCAAGGGCGCCTCTGTGCTCAGGGTGCATGACGTGGCCGATGCCGTGGCAGCCGTCGAGGTGATGGAGGCGCTGAGGCAGTATGGTGACGCATCTGCGAACACGGAACAAATAAACGAGACGAAATGATAGAATTTGGATTTAAGGATTTTTTCGACATATTCCTTGTGGCCGTCATTCTCTATTACACCTATCGTGTGATGAAGGAGACACGGTCGATGAATGTGTTTGTGGGCATCATTGTCTTCATCCTGTTGTGGATGGTGGTGGACCGCTATTTCCACATGCGTCTGCTTGGTGCCATCTTCGGACAACTGATAAGCGTGGGTATGATAGGTATTATCGTACTGTTTCAGGGTGAGATAAGGCAGTTCCTTTACAGGATAGGTGCCCACCAACGCGTGTCCACCTTCAAGAGTTTCTTCTTCGGCCGCAAGAAAAAAGCCCATTCCGACTGGGCTGTGATGCCCATCGTGAGGTCCTGTCTCAGTATGGCGAAGGCAAAGACGGGCGCACTCATCATCTTGGAGATAGACACACCGCTCGACGAGATCGTACAGACGGGTGATTATATTGACGCACTGGCCACCCAGCGCCTCATAGAGAATATCTTTTTCAAGAACTCCCCCTTGCACGACGGCGCCATCGTGATAAAGCAGAAACGCATCAAGGCGGCCAGCTGCATACTCCCCGTGTCGCACGACATGGACATTCCCAAGGAGCTGGGCTTACGCCATCGCGCCGCCTTGGGCATCTCGCAGGCCTCCGATGCCCTTGCCATCGTCGTGTCGGAGGAGACGGGCCGTATCAGTGTGGCCCAAAATGGTGAGTTCAGGCTCCGCCTGTCGGCAGAGGAGTTGGAGCGTGTTATCGCCAATGCTGTGGAGTGACAGGGTGGGGTTTGCTGCCTTTCACAATTTTTATGGACTTGCAGTACCGATTCTTAAAATATTTGTGTAACTTTGCGTTGAAAACGCGAAGTTACTCTGTCTCGGCATAAAAAATGAACTTGTTCATTTTGTTCTTCGCTCGACTTTCCGTAACTTTGCGTTGAAAACGCGAAGTTACTCTGTCTCGGAAGAAATAATCAATCTATCAAAAACACAATAACCGAATTATGGAATTAGTACAGAAAATCATTGAGCGCGCAAAGAGCAATAAGCAGCGCATTGTGCTTCCCGAAGCTACCGAGGAGCGTACCCTGAGAGCCGCCGACCGCGTGTTGGCAGAAGACATTGCCGACCTTATCCTTATCGGCAACCCTGATGAGATACACCGTCTGGCTGCTGAGTGGGGACTGGAAAACATTGACAAGGCCACACTGATTGACCCGGAGAACAATCCCAAGAGCGAGGAATATGCCGAACTGCTCACCGAGCTGCGCAAGAAGAAAGGCATGACCATCGAGAAGGCTCGCGAGCTGGTGAAGAACCCGCTCTACCTGGGCTGTATGATTATCAAGACAGAGGGTGCCGACGGTCAGATTTCGGGCGCACTGAGCACCACGGGCGACACGTTGCGTCCCGCACTGCAGATTATCAAGTGCTCGCCGGGCATTACCTGCGTGAGCGGTGCCATGCTGCTCATCACCAAGCAGCCGCAGTTTGGCGAAGAAGGTGTGCTCGTAGTGGGCGACGTGGCTGTCACGCCGATGCCGGATGCCAACCAACTCTCGCAGATTGCCGTGTGTACGGCACAGACCGCACGCAGCGTGGCAGGCTTCGACGACCCGCGCGTGGCCATGCTGAGCTTCTCTACCAAGGGAAGTGCCACCCATGAAGTGGTGGACAAGGTGATTGAGGCTACCCGTCTGGCCAAGGAACTCGACCCCACACTGAAGGTGGACGGCGAACTGCAGGCCGATGCCGCCCTCGTACCCTCGGTGGGTGCCAAGAAGGCTCCGGGCAGCGAGATTGCCGGCAAGGCCAATGTGCTGGTGTTCCCGTGCCTTGAGGTGGGTAACATCGCTTATAAACTGGTGCAGCGCTTGGGCGATGCCGAAGCCCTCGGCCCGATTCTCCAGGGTATCGCCCGTCCGGTGAACGACCTGAGCCGCGGCTGCTCTGTCGACGACATCTACAAGATGGTGGCCATCACGGCTTGCCAGGCTATGGACGCAAAGAAATAATCACATAATACAGAAAAAGAAAAAGTAAACGTATGAAAATCTTAGTATTGAACTGTGGCTCTTCTTCCATCAAGTATGCACTTTACGACATGGACACCAAGGAGGTGATGGCTTCCGGCGGTGCAGAGCGTGTGGGAATCGAAGGTTCCTTCGTAAAGGTGAAACTGCCCAACGGTGAGAAGAAAACCGTTATGCACGACATTCCTGAACATACTGAGGGCGTGAAGTTTATCTTCTCGCTGCTTACCGACCCTGTGATTGGTGCCATCAAGGACCTGAAAGAGATTGATGCCGTGGGACACCGCATGGTGCATGGTGGCGAACGCTTCAACCAGAGCGTGCTGCTCACCGACGAGGTGCTCGATGCCTTCGAGGAGTGCAGCGATCTGGCTCCCCTCCACAACCCCGCCAACCTGAAGGGCGTGCGTGCCGTTTCCGAACTGATGCCGGGTCTGCCGCAGGTGGGTGTCTTCGACACCGCTTTCCATCAGACGATGCCCAAGAAGGCTTTCATGTATGCCATTCCCTACAATCTCTACAAGCAGTATGGCGTGCGTCGTTATGGCTTCCACGGCACGTCGCACCGCTATGTGTCGCAGCGTGTCTGTGAGTTCTTGGACGTGAATCCCAAGGGAAAGCGCATCATTACCTGCCACGTGGGCAACGGCGGTTCTATCGCCGCTGTCAAGGACGGCAAGTGCGTGGACACCTCAATGGGCCTCACTCCCCTTGAGGGCCTTATGATGGGTACCCGCTCGGGTGACATCGACGGTGGTGCCATCACCTTCCTTGAGAAGAAACTCGACCTCAATGCCGACGGTATGTCGAACCTGCTCAACAAGCAGAGCGGTGTGCTCGGCATCACGGGTGGTAGCTCCGATATGCGCGACGTGGAGAATGCTGCCAATGCCGGCGACGAGCATGCCCGTCTGGCACTCGACATGTATTTCTATCGCATCAAGAAATATATCGGTGCCTATGCCGCTGCCATGGGTGGCGTCGACATCATCGTCTTTACAGCCGGTGTGGGCGAAAACCAGATTGGCATGCGCGAGTCCGTATGCGAAGGCCTTGAGTTCCTGGGCGTGAAGTTCGACAAGGAGAAGAACAATGTGCGGGGTGAGGAAGCCATTATCTCGGCCGACGACTCCAAGGTGACGGTCTGCGTGATTCCTACCGACGAGGAACTGATGATTGCATCCGACACCGCAAGCCTTGTGCAGAAGTAATATCATAGGTTCTTATGAAAGAAACCCCAGAAGTCGCTTGCTGATTTCTGGGGTTTCTTCGTCTCTCTACGGTTGGCTCTCGCCTTCCACATATTCCTCAAGGAACATGTGTTCACCGTCGTAGACCGCATAGGTGAACTGCCATATCCAGTCGCCGATAATCATCATACGGGCTTTCTTGGAGAGCATGAGGTCGAGTTCGATGTGACGGTGGCCGAAGATGAAGTAGTCGGTCTCAGGATGCTCCTTGAGGTAGTCTTTGGCAAAGATGACAAGGGGTTCCTTGTGCTCGCCCATGTAGGAAGCCTCCTTGCCGTCGATTCTCTTCAGCCGGCTGTGGCGGGCCCAGTTCAGTCCCAATGCCATGCCCCAGCGGGGATGAATGGCGTTGAGTGCCTTCTGGCAGGTGCGGTTGTGGAAGAGCCACTTGAGGAGCTTGAATTTCTGGTCCTTGCTGCCCAGACCGTCGCCATGAGCCAGGTAGAACACCTTGCCGTACAGTTCGGTGGTCATCGGCTGCCGGTGCACGATGAGGCCGCACTCTTCTTCCAGATAGCCGTAGGTCCACAGGTCGTGGTTGCCGGTGAAGAAATGTACCTCCACGCCCATGTCGGTGAGTTCCGACAGCTTGCCTAAGAACCTTGTGTAGCCTTTGGGCACCACATAGCGGTACTCGTTCCAGAAGTCGAACATGTCGCCCAGCAGGTAGATGGCGGAGGCTTTTGTCTTGATGCTGTCCAGGAACCTCACCAAACGGCGTTCCTGTGTGCGTCGGTGGGGGATGGCCAGCGAGCCGAGGTGGGCATCGGAAAGGAAGTAGATATTCTTGTTCATGGTCGCGGGGTTTTGAAGGTGGGCGTCAGTCGAGTCCCAGTTCCACACGGGCCTCTTCCGACATCATGTTGCGGTCCCATTCGGGTTCGAACACCAGGTTTACGTTGGCTGTGGTCACACCGATCACCGACTCCACTTTCTGCCTCACATCCTCCATGATGTATTCGGCGGCGGGGCAGTTGGGTGCGGTAAGGGTCATGTCCACGTCCAAGTTGCCGTTGTCCTGCAGGTCTATCTTGTAGATAAGCCCCAGGTCGTAAACATTGACGGGAATCTCAGGGTCGAAGACGGTGCGCAGCACGTCCACAATCCTCGTTTCTATGCGGGTTCTCTCTTCTTGTGTCATGATGGGTTTTATATGTGTGTGGTTATAGCCGCCCATGCTCACGGTAGGAGTAATATCCTCCGTCGGCAATGATGAGATGGTCGGCCATGTAGATGCGCATGATGTCGCACGCTTTCTTCATCCGCTGTGTGATTTGGTCGTCCACGCTGCTTGGCGTGAGGTTGTTGGAAGGGTGGTTATGGCAAAGGGCCAGAATGGTGGCATTGCAGAGCAATGCTTTCTTCAGCACTACGCGCACGTCGACCGATGTCTCGCTGATGCCGCCGTGTGAGATTTGCTCCGCCGCGATGAACTTGTAGTTTTGGTTCATCAGGATTACCCAGGCCTCCTCTACGTCGAGGTCCTTCATCTTTGTCGACATGAACTGGTATATGGCCACCGGCGTACTCATGTCCTTCCTCTCTAACACCTCCTCCGCCTGACGGCGCTTGCCCAGTTCGCACGCCGCCAGGATGGTGATGGCCTTGGCGGGTCCGAGACCCCTGTAGCGCGTCAGCTCGTCGATGCTCATCTTGCCCAAGCGGTTCAGGTTCTCCCTGCCTGTGGGGCGCCCCATCTCGTCTTTGCTGCAGTCGTTGAGCACGCGCTTCATGAGTTCCACGGCGTTCTCCTCGCTCGAACCGGAGCCGATGAGGATGGCCAGCAGTTCGGCTGTGGTGAGCTGCTCGGCACCCAGCCGCATCATTTTCTCACGCGGCCGGTCTTCTTCTGTCCATTGGTTGATGTTCAGCTTCCCGTTCATACACCTGGCTTCTTGCTATTTGTAGAAATTCTTCTCAAACGCAGTAAACTCGTCTTGTTTCTTCACGCAGCGTTTCCACCATGCCTCAATGAAGCCGAAGCCGTAGCCCATGAGCTGCACGAAGGTGGCGGGCACGGAGAGCAGTCCCACTTTAAGGCTCCGGTTTCTCACGGTGGAGTCGGCCAGGATGAGCAGGCTGTAGAGGAGGATGGGCAGCCACGGCAGCACGCACACCCAGTACCAAGAGTGCCAGTGGGGTGCATCGTAGTAAATCATGGCACGGCCCACGGCGGAGACGAGGACCAGCAGAATTACGCCCACGGTGAACACCATGGGCAGGAGGTGTACCAACTTCATGGTGCCGGGATGTCTCTTCTCTAAGTTGATGCGTGCTATGCCGCTGTTGTATACCTGGCGGAAGAACTTGCGGAAGTCGGTGCGGCGCTTGTGCCACACCCATGCGCTGGCATAGAGACGCGGCTGATGGCCGGCTTCGACGATGCGGTAGGAGAAGTCGATGTCTTCGCCGAAGCGCATCTTGGAGAAACCGCCCAACTGCTGGTAGACATCGCGCCGGATGCCCATGTTGAAGGAACGGGGGTAGAACTTGTCTAATTTCTTCTTGCCCCCGCGTATGCCGCCGGTGGTGAAGAAACTCGTCATGGCATAGGAGATGGCCTTCTGCGTGGGGGTGAAGGACGGATGGGCACTGTCAGGGCCGCCGAAGGCAACCGCAGGGTGGTGCGCCAATTCTTCGCCCACGGCCTGTATGTAGCCCGGAGGCACCACTACGTCGGAGTCGAGGATGAGCAGGTACTCACCTCTGGCACGTGCCGCCCCATAGTTCCTGCTCTGGCCGGGGCCCGAATTGGGCTTGGCAAAGTAGCGGATGTCGAGCCGGTCCTCATATTGCTTGCACACCTTGTCGCACGGGGTGGTGGAACCGTCTTCCACCACCACCACTTCAAAGTCGGTGCAGGTTTGACGTGTGAGGCTCTCCAACAATTCGTCCACCTCGTCGGGACGGTTGAAGACGGGCACTATGACAGAGTATTTCATTTTGAAGAAAACGGCAGATTGGGACTAAGAGCCACGCCGCGACCTCGTCGCGGCGGTGTACTTGGTCCCAATCCTCTAAAAAATATATTATTATAAAGGTCGTGTTTACTCCTTCACACGCTGCAGGTAGGAACCGTCGCGGGTGTCAACCTGAATAAGGTCGCCTTCGTTGATGAAGAGGGGCACTCTTACCTCCACACCGGTCTCCAAGGTGGCGGGCTTCAGGGTGTTGGTGGCGGTGTCGCCTTTGATACCCGGCTCGCTGTGGGTAATGCGCAGGTTGGTCTTCACGGGCATCTCGGCAAAGAGCACGGTGCCGTCGGTGGTGTCGGTCACCACTTCCACGATGTCGTTCTCCTTCATGTAAGCCACGCCGATGATGAGGTCCTTGGCGATGGGAGCCTGGTCGTAGGTCTCATTGTTCATGAAGATGTAGTCTTCGCCCTCTTGATAGAGGAACTGATAGGGGCGGCGCTCAATGCGTACGTCCTCGAGCTTGAAACCGATCTGGAAGGTGCGTTCCAGCACGCGGCCGTCGGTCACGTTCTTCAGTTTCGTGCGCATAACGGTGTTGCCTTTACCCGGTTTCACATGCTGGAAGTCGATGCACACCCAAATGGCGTTGTCCATGCGGATGCAGGTGCCTTTCTTGATTTCTTGTGAGTTTATCATATTATTATTAAAATTTTGATGTGTATAATCGGTTATTGGTGGCTTTTTGTGCCTTTAACGGTGCAAAGTTAAGTAAAATCCCGAAAAAAACATAAAAGTAAGCACTAAAAATCCACTAATTCTTGGTTATTTAAAAAGAAATGACTACTTTTGCACCCCAAAGTGTGAAAATACAACAAATTAACATATAAAACGATGAAAAGAACATTTCAGCCCCACAACCGCAGGAGAGTGAACAAGCACGGTTTCCGTGAGAGAATGGCCACCAAGAATGGTCGCCGCGTGCTCGCCGCACGTCGCGCCAAGGGTCGCAACAAACTGACAGTCTCCGATGAGCATCATGGCAAGTAGGCCGATGCAAAAGTAAAGAGGACAGGAAAGGGCTATGCTTGTTTCCTGTTTTTTTTGCCCTGTGCTGAGCGGGCCCTTCCTGCGAAACCTCCCACATCGTACCGAAAATGGGGGCACACCGGCTGTTTTTGCAAAAAAACGGAATAACTTTTTGTAATCCGCCCACTTTATGCTATCTTTGCATAGTAATTGGATTAGAGGAAGAATTATAGAACACACCTAAAATACCACAAGTTTAGTTGTCATGACAGGTAAGACCTTTTTTAAGAAAATATTCAGCTTATATCTGTGGGGGAACATACTGGCCATGGCGGTCATCGTGTTGCTGCTGTGTATGGGTCTGAAATACGGACTTGACCTCTATACACATCACGGACAGAAGGTGCCGGTGCCGGATGTGATACACAAGACCTTCAGTGAGGCCGAGGATTTGATAAATGCAATGGACCTGACTGTGGTGGTGAGCGACACCGACTATGTGAAGACGCTGCCGCCCGATTGCGTGCTGGAGCAGTCGCCCACAGCGGGCGACGTGGTGAAGCCGGGACGCATTGTCTATCTCAAAATCAATGCCTCGCACTCACCCTCATACCCCCTGCCCGACATCATTGAGAACTCTTCGCTGCGCGATGCCCAAGCCAAATTGCTGGCCATGGGCTTCAAACTGGGCGAGCCTGAGTTTATCCCGGGTGAGAGGGAATGGGTCTATGGCATGAAGTGCCGTGGACGGAGCCTCAAGACCGGCGACATGGTGTCGGTGGAAGACGTGCTCATCATACAGGTGGGCGATGGGCGTCGCGACCTCAACCAGCCCGTCATCTACACCGAACCGGCCTACCTCGGCGACCCTGACGAGGATGAAGAGGCAAGGAAACCCCGTGTCCACTACCAGCGCCAGGCAGAACCGCAGAATGACGCGCCTTCACGTCCCACCATGTCGGAGCAGGCGCCGCCTTCCTATACTGAGCCATCCCTCGACTAATGGAAGAAGATACGATATTTGTTCCGTCCGACGAACTCGACGAAGAGCAGCTGCTCTATGAGCACTACCGCTTCGTGGGCGACAAGGGTATGGCACCCGTGCGTGTGGACAAGTTTATGTGTGAGAAACTGCCCCACAGCAGCCGCAACCGTATACAGAAGGCAGCCGAGGCGGGGTTCGTACATGTGAACGAGCGTCCGGTGAAAAGCAATTACAAGGTGCGGCCCGGCGACGTGGTGACCCTGATGCTCGACCGTCCGCAGTACGACTCCACGATTGAACCAGAGGACATACCCTTGGATATCGTCTATGAGGATGATGTGCTCATGGTGGTGAACAAGCCCGCCGGCATGGTGGTGCACCCCGGTTGCGGCAACTACCACGGCACACTGGTGAATGCCATTGCCTGGCATCTGCGCAACCTGCCTTCCTTCGACCCGAACGACCCGGAAGTGGGACTGGTGCACCGCATCGACAAAGACACCAGCGGCCTGCTCCTCATTGCCAAGACTCCCGAGGCGAAGAGCCATCTGGGCCTCCAGTTCTTCAACCATACCACCCACCGCAGCTACCATGCACTGGTGTGGGGGCATTTCGGCACCGACGAGGGACGCATAGAAGGCAATATAGGGCGCGACCCCAAAGACCGGCTGCGCATGACGGTGTTCCCGCCCGATTCGCCGGAAGGGAAACCTGCCGTGACCCACTACCGCACGGTGGAGTACTTCGGGTATACCACGTTGGTGGAATGCCGTCTCGAGACAGGGCGCACCCATCAGATACGCGCCCACATGAAGCACATCGGACATCCGCTCTTCGGCGACGAGCGCTACGGTGGTACCGAGATATTGCGCGGCGAGCGCAGCAGTACCTACAAGGCTTTTGTGTCCAACTGTTTCAAGCTTTGTCCGCGACAAGCTCTGCATGCCCGCACATTGGGCTTCGTGCATCCCGTCACGGGGCAGCAGATGGACTTTGAGGCTGAACCTCCTGCCGATATGGCGGCCCTGCTTGACAAGTGGCGGAAATACACAAAAGGCAATGCCAATGACATACTGAATCAGCAATAAAACATTAAGATAACACCTAAAATGAAGAATCTCAAAAGAACTATAGCCATCGTGTGTGGAGGCGACTCCTCTGAACATGATGTATCTCTGCGCTCTGCCCAGGGACTTTATTCCTTCTTTGACAAGGAACGATACAATGTATTTATAGTAGACGTAAAAGGTATCAACTGGAAAGTGAACTTGCCCGACGGCACCACCACCCCTGTAGACCGCAATGATTTCTCCTTCATGTACAACGGCGAGGCCGTGATTTTCGACTATGCCTATATCACCATCCACGGTACACCCGGTGAAAATGGTCTCATGCAAGGCTATTTCGAACTCATACATATACCCTACAGCACCAGCGGCGTGCTCACGGAGGCCATGACCTTCGACAAGTTCGTGCTCAACCAATACCTGCGCGGTTACGGTGTCTCTGTGCCCGACAGCCTGCTCATCAGGCGCGGCTATGAAAATCTTGTGACCGACGACGACATCATCTCCCGCATCGGCATGCCCTGTTTCGTGAAACCTGCCAACGACGGCAGCAGCTTCGGCGTGTCGAAGGTGAAAAATATCGACCAGCTTGCACCCGCCGTCCGCAAGGCCATGATGGAAAGCGATGAGGTGATGGTGGAACAATACCTCGACGGTACAGAGATCACCATCGGCTGCTATAAGACAAGAGAGAAGTCGGTGTTGTTCCCCGCCACTGAGGTGGTGACGAAGAATGAGTTCTTCGACTACGATGCCAAGTACAACGGCCAGGTGGAGGAAATCACTCCTGCCCGCATCGCTCCTGAGACTGCCGACCGTGCGGCCCGCATCACCAGTGCCATCTACGACATTCTCCACTGCAACGGTATCATACGCATCGACTATATCCTCACCAAGAACGAGGACGGCACCGACAAAATCAACTTGCTCGAGGTGAACACCACACCGGGTATGACACCTACGAGCTTCATTCCGCAGCAGGTGCGTGCCGCCGGCCTCAATATCACCGATGTGCTCACGGAGATAGTAGAAAACCAGTTCTGAACGTTATGATAAACTTCCGCCGCCTTACCCCCTGTTTGCTCCTTGCATTCGTGCTCGCCGCCTTGTGGTCGTGCGAAAGTGAAGACTATGAAACTGGCGACGGTGAGCTCTCGCATGTGAGGGCAGATTTTGCCATGGCGGATACCGACGGTGAGTCGGCATTCTACAAGGCAGAGACCGATGACGGCGTAAAGCTCACGTTCTCCAATCCCACTCCCTGCAAATGGGCCTCGGTGGCCGATTCCACGTATCGTGCCCTCGTATATTATAATAATAAGGTGGAAGACGGCAAGGTGCATGCAGTTGGATTCATGCAGGTGCTCACCGTGTCGCCCATGAGTCCCGACAAACTGAAAACCGTGGCTACCGACCCTGTGATTTGTGAGAGCGTGTGGCTGAGCAAGGATGCCACCTTCCTCAACCTGGGGCTATTCCTGAAGATGGGTACGCCCGAAGGGGAATATACGGGGCACAACGTGGGGATGGTGCGCGACTCGGTGGTGACGGCACCGTCGGGACAATGCACGCATTTCTTCACCTTCTACCATGCCCAGAACGATGTGCCGGAGTATTATTCCTCAAGGTTGTGGATGAGCATACGCCTGAGCGGTGTTGCCGCATCGGATTCCATCCTGCTGCGTATCAACACCTATGAGGGGATGACCGAACGGAAGTTGTGCGTGGAGTAGAATGTCGGCATCAACTGAATGAAACGCCGCGGCGCCTGGTTCTTG
>CAJONT010000014.1 GCA_905235975.1 uncultured Prevotella sp. | reverse complement strand
TGCGGCACTCGACGAGACTCCCCCCGTGAGTGTGAGGCTAAACCCGTGGAAGGCGGGCAGGCCGGTTGACGAGACGCTCGTGGAAGGCAAGGTACAATGGTGCGAGGAGGGCGTGTATCTGAAAAGACGGCCCAACTTCACCTTCGACCCCCTGCTTCATGCCGGAGCCTACTATGTGCAAGAGGCATCATCGATGTTTCTTGCCTGTGTGCTCAGACAATATGTGGACCATCCCGTGAAAATGCTCGACCTCTGTGCCGCACCGGGAGGAAAATCCATCACAGCACTCACCGCACTGCCGCAAGGAAGCCTGCTCTTCAGCAACGAGCCCATACGCAACAGGGTGTGCATCCTGGCCGAGAACCTCGCCAAACTGGGCTGTCCCGATGTGGTGGTGACACAGAACTATCCTGCCGACTACAAGAGAAGCGGTCTGACCTTCGACGTGATACTGGCCGATGCCCCCTGCTCAGGCGAAGGCATGTTCAGAAAGGATGCGAATGCCGTAGAGGAGTGGTCGACCGGCCATGTGGAAAACTGCCGACGGCTGCAACGCGAGATTGTAAGCGATGCCTGGCAATGCCTGAAACCAGGCGGTCTTTTCATCTACTCCACCTGCACACTGAACAGAAAGGAGAATGAGGACAACGTGGCATGGATGGAAGAGGAGTTTGGTGCCCAACTGCTGCCCGTGGCCACAAAAGCAGAATGGGGCATCATAGGCACACTCGCACCCGACTGGCAACGACCCGTGTATCGTTTCATACCAGGACGAGCCCATGGCGAAGGTATGTTTTTCGCCGTGATGCGGAAACCGGGCAGCGACACTCTGCCCTGTTCCCTGCCCTGCAGCGGTGAGAAAGGAAGGCGGAAAAGCCACAAGGGCGACCAGCGGAAGCCCCTCGCCCTGCCCTATATCCTTCAGCCCGAAGACTATCAAGCGCGCGAGGCAGGACAGCAGCAGACGGCCATACCGTCGCGCTGGGTGCAGGCCTTCGATGAGGCCAAGACGCTGCGGGTGATACAAGCAGGCATCACGATGGGCTGCTGGAAGGGGAAAGACTTCGTGCCGGCAACCAGTCTGGCCCTGTCGACAGCGTTCGATCTATTGCAGATGCACTGCGTGGAGGTGACACGCGAAACGGCTGTGGCCTACCTGCAACGTTCCTCCTCCCTCACGCTGCCTGCCGCCACACCGAGAGGATTGGCGGTGATTACCTGCCAAGGTCTGCCCTTAGGCTTTGTGAAGCACTTAGGCAACCGCACCAACAACCTTTATCCGGCCGAATGGAAAATAAAAAGCAGCCACTGCCCCGAAGACGACGGCGGACTGTTCGGCCAGACCGACAATTCCAAACAGTAAAGCGAACAGAAACAATATAAGCATGAAACAATATCTTGACCTACTGCAGCGCATTCTCGACGAGGGGGTTGAAAAAACCGACCGCACCGGCACGGGTACCATCAGTATCTTCGGCCACCAGATGCGCTTCGACATGGAAGACGGATTCCCGCTTCTCACCACAAAGAAACTGCATCTCAAATCCATCATCCACGAACTAATCTGGTTTCTGAAAGGCGACACCAACGTAAAATACCTGCAAGAAAACGGCGTAAGGATATGGAATGAATGGGCTGACGAGAACGGCGACCTCGGTCCCGTGTACGGCCACCAATGGCGTTCGTGGCCCGACTATAAAGGCGGCACCATCGACCAGATAGCCAATGTGCTTGACCTCATCCGGCACCAGCCCGACTCTCGCCGCATGATAGTGAGTGCATGGAACGTGGCCGAGCTGGAGGAAATGGCCTTGCATCCCTGCCACACGCTGTACCAATTCTATGTGGCAGACGGACGGCTGAGCCTGCAACTGTATCAACGGTCGGCTGACACCTTCTTGGGTGTGCCCTTCAACATTGCCTCATACGCGCTGCTGCTGCTTATGATGGCACAAGTGACCGGTCTGAAACCCGGTGTATTCGTACACACAACGGGCGACACCCACATCTACCTGAACCATTTGGAGCAGGTGAAACTGCAGCTCACGCGCACCCCGCGCCAGTTGCCCGTAATGAAACTCAACCCAGATGTAAAAGACCTCTTTTCATTCACTTACGACGACTTCCAACTGGAGGGCTATGACCCGTGGCCCCATATAGCCGGAAAAGTGTCGGTATAGAAAAACAGCCATTGCCATGACGATACACCTAATAGCCGCCGTAGCCCGCAATCTGGCCATAGGAAACGAGAACAAACTGCTCTACTGGCTGCCCAACGACTTGAAACGCTTCAAGCAACTCACCACAGGGCACACCATCCTCATGGGTCGCCGCACCTACGACTCACTGCCACACGGTGCCCTCCCCAACCGGCGCAACATCGTACTCACCCGGAGCAAGCACGCCATAGAGGGCTGTGAATGCTTCACTTCGCTTGAGGAAGCCCTGAAGCACTGCAGCGCCGAAGAAGATGTATATGTGATAGGAGGAGAGAGTGTATACCGACAGGCGATTGAGAAAGCCGATGTGCTGAACCTGACGGAGATAGACCATACGCCCGACGAGGCCGACGCCTTCTTCCCACC
>CAJONT010000013.1 GCA_905235975.1 uncultured Prevotella sp. | reverse complement strand
GAAAGACGGTCTTCCGAGCAACGACGTGTTAGGCATCATCACCGACAATGACGGCAACGTATGGATGAGCACCTCTTTCGGCATCGCGAAATACAATCCCGACAACAAGAAATTCCTTACCCTCTACGAGACCGACGGCCCAGAGGGGTTGCAATTCCACGAGAAGGCGGTGGCACGACAGCGCAGCGGCGTCATCCTATTCGGAGGCAACCATGGTGTGTCGTATTTCAACCCCCAGAAAGTGAAAGACCCCTCTGCCAACCTGCATATCGTGCTGGAGAACCTGATTGTTCAGAACCAGTATCAGACGACGTCAGGCAAAATCCTGAAGCAGCCCCTCAACGACACGGAGTACATAGAACTGAGTCACAAACAGAACGCTTTCAGTCTCGACTTTGCCGCCATTGAGTTTTCCCAGACCCGCCACATCAACTACTCCTGCAAATTGGAAGGAGTGGACAAGGATTGGAACGACCTTGGCACACACTCCCGCCTTATTTACACCAACCTCTCGGCCGGCACCTATCGTCTGAGCATCCGCGCCCGCATAGGAAACGGAGAATGGAGTCCCCATGTGCGCCAGCTCACCATCCATGTACGCGTGTCGCCCTGGCTCCGTTGGCCCGCCCTGTTGTTCTATGCCTTGCTGCTTGGCATCGTGGCCTATGTTATATTGACTTTCTACCGTCGTTCGCACACCGCCCAGCAGCGTATCCGGATAATGAAAGAGCAACAGGAACGCGAACATGAGTTGAACGAGACAAAGATACGTTTCTTCACGAATATCAGTCATGAGCTCCGCACCCCTCTCAGCATGATATACGGTCCTGTCAAGATGCTCAGCAAGCGAATGAAAGGTCCGGAGAACCAGTATCTTACACGCATTATCAGAAACAATGTGGAAAGGTTGCTCAGCCTCATAGACCAGTTGCTCGACCTTGCCAAGATGGAGACCGATGCCCTGAAACTTCAAGTGGGGCAAACCGATGCAGGCAATTTGCTTCGTTCGTTGGTAGAGAATTACTCCTTCTATGCTCAGGAAAAAGACATCGCGCTCACTGTGAGTGCTCCTCCCGCCGGACAGACTTTGACCACCGATGCCGACAAATTATATAAGGTGACAAGCAACCTGCTCTCTAACGCATTGAAATATACGCCCAACGGAGGACACGTGAGCGTAGAGGCCACCCTCGCCGAAGCCATGTCAGACAGCCGTTTCGGCCTGAGCTTACAAGGCAAGAAATGTCTTGTGGTGAGTGTCGACGACGACGGTGTTGGCGTCCCTCCTGAGAAACTTCCCCAGCTATTCCAACGTTTCCAGCGCTTTGAAGGAAAAGAAGGGCGCATCAACATCTCCGGCACAGGTATCGGCCTCAATTACACGAAACGGCTTGTAGAACTTCATCACGGCGAGATAGTGGCCATCAGCAAAGAGAAGGGCATGCAGTTTGCCTTTGCCTGGCCTGCCGACGATGCCGACTATAACGAAACAGAACATACACCCGGCGGTCTGGAGGCCGAGGTAAGCAACGCCTCGACAACCACGGACATCGCCGCCGGCATCATGCCCACGACACCCGACACCCCAGAATCGGACAAGCATATCCTCGTGGTAGAAGACAATGCCGAGCTCACCCAGTTTATCCGTCTGTTGCTCAGTCCAATATACAAAGTAGACACAGCCGATGATGGCCAGAAAGGACTTGAGAAAGCCCGAGAACTGGTTCCCGACCTGATTGTGAGCGACGTGAAGATGCCCGTCATGGACGGTTTCGAGATGTGCCGTCACATCAAGAGCGATGCATCCTTGTGCCATATACCAGTTGTCATGCTCACCACCCGCACGCATGCCAAGGACCAGATAGAAGGCTACTCACACGGTGCCGATGCCTATCTGAACAAGCCTTTCGACCCCGACTTGCTGCAAGCACTCGTGAAGAGCATTTTCGACAACATAGAAAGGCGCAGCGGACGCTATACCCCTTCGACAGTGACACAGAATGCCGCAGAGGAGCAGCAATCAGAGGCGCCCGCCATTGAGAAGCCGTCAAATGAAGAAGACATCCTGACCATGTCGCCCCTTGACCAGCAGTTCATGAAGAAATTCACCGACTACATCGAGTCGCACTTAGACGATTCGAACCTGAACATGAACCAGATGGCCAGCGACCTGTGCTTAGGTCGCACCGTCTTCTACAAGAAGGTGAAGACCCTTACCGGTCAGACCCCAAACGACTTCTTGCAGAACTACCGTCTGTACCGTGCTGCGCAGCTGCTTGACAGTCGCCTTTACAACGTTTCACAGGTGTGTTTCATGGTAGGATTCTCCACACCCTCCCACTTCTCTACCAGTTTCAAGCGTCAGCACGGCGTTTCCCCACGCGAATATTTAGCCTCACTCAAATAAAGGTGTTTACTAAGTTATTAGTACACACAGAAGAACGACAATCTGTGTGTTTTGTACGATTTCATGCGCCTATCGTACAAAACACAGAGTCGACAGTCTCTTATAATT
>CAJONT010000012.1 GCA_905235975.1 uncultured Prevotella sp. | reverse complement strand
GCTTTCTCCAACCAATGTACAATGTGTGCGATGGCCTCGCCATAGAGTCCCTTTTCCTTCCACACCTGTTCGGTGAGCTGTCCGTCGCGTTTCACGAGGCGGCTGTTCAGTCCCCACGAGGCGCGGTCGTCGGGTTGCTCTTCTTTCTTTCGGGCATAGAAGCGTTCCGCCTCCTCCTGCGTTACCCCCTCGTAGAAGTTGCACGCCGAGGTGAGAACGAGGTCTTCATCCTGCGCCTGATTGACCCTTTTGGGGAAGAGGAGCGGATTGAAGATGACGGGGCAAATCTCGTCGAGCAGCTGCCCCACCGTCTCCCCCTCGCTCAGCGGAAGGCTGTGAACGGGTGTTGCCTCCACCATCCTTCGGAAGAAAAGTTCGGTAAACTGCGGTTCGAACTTTTCGCAGCCATAATGATGGTGGATGCCGTTGGAGAACCACACCCTTTTGAGGTACACCCACAGCGCCTGCATCTCAAGGCCGTCGTCGTGCGGATGTGCCTCGACGACGGCCTCGAGCGTCTTGCGTATGCGCAGGTTATACGCACCATACTGGTCGAACGTGATGTCACGTCCGGCGAGGGTGGCCTCAGAGAGGTAGTAAATAAAACTTTTTTGGCGTAAAGTCAGTTTTTCAAACCCGTTCAACCGATATCGCAACATCTGCAAGTCGGCAAATCGTTCATCGCAGAATGCGAAGGAGGTTCTTGGGTCATCCATCATTCAGAGGCTTTCTTGCTCTTACGTGTGTTTTTCTTAGTTTCCCTCATGGATGGATGTTGAGAGAGATGCCTCATTTTGTACTCACGGGGTGTGATGCCTGTGATTTTGTAGAACGAGGCATAGAACGACTGTCTGTTGGAGAATCCCACCATATCACTGATATCCTCCATGTTCAGGTCTTGGTAGCGCTTGTCGACGAGCAGCGTCATAGCTTCATCGATTCGATACTTGTTGACGAATGAGGTGTAGTTCATGTGAAATCTCACGTTGACCACGGCCGAAATGTATCTTGTGTTCGTTCCGAGGTCTTCGGCCAGCTGTTTAGCAGAGTAGTTTTTGTCCTTGTATTTTTTCTGTATTAGGATAATGTCAAGGATTCGCTCCTTCAAGTCATCCATCAGTCGAGGACTAACCAAACTGCGGTAAGCGGCCTCTTTTTCTTTTTTTTCTGTAATATTATATTTTGCCATATCTGGAAAAAGGTTAATTCGACTCAACCAATTTGCAAGGACAAAAGTAACAAAAAATTATTAATTTGCAAAATAAATAGAGATATTTTAACGAAAAAAAAGTAACTTTGCCTAAAAGTTCCGTCATGATAAATTATTTTACCATTTTAACCAAATATTTTGGATACGACAGTTTTCGCCCCTTACAGCGAGAGGTTATAGAGCGCGTGGCAGGAGGCGGCGATTGTTTGGTGCTGATGCCCACGGGAGGCGGCAAGAGCCTCTGCTATCAAGTACCGGCATTGGCGCTTGAAGGTACGGCAGTAGTGATTTCGCCGCTGATAAGCCTGATGAAAGACCAGGTGGAAGGTCTGCTCTCCAACGGCATCCCGGCGGCCGTCTACAACAGTTCGCTGTCGACGGAAGAGCAGTGGGAGGTGAGGCGGAGGAGTCTTGGCGGAGAAGTGAAATTAATTTACGTTTCGCCCGAAAAACTGCTTGCCGAGATGCAAACTTTTTTCTCTCATCTGCGGCTGTCGCTCTTTGCCATCGACGAAGCCCATTGCATCAGTCAGTGGGGGCATGATTTCCGCGAGGAGTACACCCAGTTGGATGTGTTGCATGAGTTTTTCCCACAGACACCTATCCTTGCACTTACAGCGACAGCCGACAAGATTACGCGCAAGGATATCGTGACACAACTGAAGCTCCGTGTGGACGACCAATCGGGCATATTCATCAGTTCGTTCGACCGTCCCAACTTAAGCCTAAATGTAAATAAAGGGTTTACAAAACCACAGAAAGATTCTTACATAATTCGTTTTGTAAGAGCACATTCCGATGCCCCCGGCATCATCTACTGTCTGAGCCGAAAAAACGTAGAAAACCTAAGCCGATACCTCCAGCGCTACGGCATCAGCGCCCTGCCCTATCACGCCGGCCTCACCGCCCAGGAACGCAGTGCGACGCAAGACAAGTTCCGCAACGACGAGGTGCAGGTGGTGTGCGCCACCATTGCCTTCGGGATGGGTATCGACAAGAGTAACATCCGTTGGGTGATACACTACAACCTGCCCAAGAGCATGGAGAGTTTCTATCAGGAGATAGGGCGAGCCGGTCGCGACGGCGCCCCTGCCGAGACCGTGCTCTTCTACTCGCTCCAGGACGTGGTGCAGCTGACGGGGCTGATAGAGAACGGCGAAGACGAAGGTCAGCGTCGCGTGAACATGGACAAGCTGCGGCGCATGCAGCAGTATGCCGAATCGACAGTGTGCCGCCGCCGCATCCTGCTCAACTACTTCAACGAGCTGTCGGCCCACGACTGCCACAACTGCGACATCTGTGCCCATCCCCCTGTGCGCCGCGACGGCACCATCGAAGCCCAGAAACTGCTGAGCGCCGCCGTGCGCACCGACTGCCATGCCTCTGCGCACACACTCACCGACATCCTGACAGGCACACCGAATGCCACCATCCGCCGCAACGGCTACGACCACCTGAAGACATACGGAGCCGGCAAGGAACACCCCGCCCATGTGTGGAACGACTACATGCTGCAGTTGCTGCAGATGGGCTATGCAGAGATAGAATACGACCGCTACAACGCGGTGAGCGTGACCCCCTTGGGATGGGAAGTGCTGCGCGGCAAGCGGCAGGTGGAGCTCTGCGACACAGCCGAAGAGAAGCCCGCACCAAAGGCCAAGAAGCGCGAGCTGCACGTAGAGATACCCTTCCTCAGCACCAACGAGGACACCGACCGCCGCCTGCATGAAAAGCTGAAGCAGTTGCGCATGCGCATTGCCAAGAGCGAGCGCGTGCCCGCCTTCGTGGTGTTCAACGACAAGGTACTCCAGTTGCTTGTGATGCACAAGCCCACCACGGTGGAGCAATTTGGCCAAATCTCGGGCATCGGCGAGCACAAGAAACAGCACTACGGCCCCGCTTTTACCGAAGCCATCAAGGAATTTATGGAGCAAAAGACATAGGTGGCAGTGCTATCTTTCAAAAATCACATCGGCGAGAGGTTGATTTTCAATCATACATAGGCGAGAAACGAAAAAAAATGCTTAACTTTGCTGCCTGTTAGCGAAAAGAGATGCAATAAACTCAGGAAGCATGAGCATCAGCATAGTAAAATACAACGCAGGCAATATTTTCTCGGTGGAGAATGCCCTGCACCGGCTTGGCGTCGAGGCCACGGTGACCGACGACCCCTTGGTGCTGAGCCAGAGCGACAAAGTAATCTTTCCCGGCCAGGGAGAGGCCAGTCATGCCATGGCATACCTGCGCGCCCACGGCCTTGACGAGGTGATACGCCACCTGCGTCAGCCCGTGTTGGGCATCTGCATCGGTCAGCAACTGCTGTGCACCCACAGCGAGGAAGGCGACACCGACTGTTTAGGCATCATCGATGCCCCCGTGGTGCGATTCCGTCCCACGCGCCCTGACGAGAAGATTCCCGCCATGGGCTGGAACAGTCTGTACGACCTTGAGACCCCGCTCTTTGAGGGTCTTGGCGACACGCCCTATGTGTACTTCGTGCACAGCTACTATGTGCCGTTGTGCGCTGCGACCATTGCGAAGGCCGACTACACGCTGCCCTTCAGCGCCGCCCTGCACAAGGACAATTTCTATGCCACACAGTTTCACCCGGAGAAGAGCGGCAGCACAGGCGAACGCATCCTGCGCAACTTCCTTGCCCTCTGACCCTCTACAGGCCCCTTATGACGAGAAGACCCATAGAAGCCATACCTGCGATAGACCTCATAGACGGACAGTGTGTGAGGCTCGTGCAGGGCGACTACAGTCGCAAGACCGTGTACGGTCTGCATCCCGAGGAGACCGCACAAGCCCTTGAGGCAGCCGGTTTCACCCGTCTGCACGTGGTGGACCTCGACGGTGCTCGTGCCGGCCATACCGTGAATATCGACGTGCTGCGCCGCATCACCGCGTCGACTCATCTGCGCGTGGACTTCGGCGGCGGTGTGAAGACGGCCTCCGATGTGGAAGCCATCCTCGCGGCCGGTGCCGCGCAAGTGACGATAGGTTCGCTTGCCGTGACCAACCGCACCCTTGTGGCCGAATGGGTGTCGCAGTACGGTGCCGACCGTCTGATTATCGGTGCCGACGTGCGCGACGGCCGCGTGTCTATCCACGGATGGCAAGAAGACAGCACGACCACCCTCGACGACCTGCTGTCGTACTACACATCGCTCGGTGTGCGGCACTTCCTGTGCACCGACATCAGTCGCGACGGCATGCTGCAAGGACCCGCCACCCCACTCTACCAGTCGGTGATGCGCCGCTACCCCGCTATCCATCTCATTGCGAGCGGCGGCGTGTCGTGCACCGACGACATCCTGGCCCTTGAGGCAGCCGGCATACCCGCCGTGGTGTTCGGCAAAGCCTACTACGAGGGTCGCATAGACCCAGAAAAGATACTGAGACGATGAGCTTAGCGAAAAGAATCATACCCTGCCTCGACGTGAAGGACGGCCGCACCGTGAAGGGCACCAACTTCGTGAACCTCCGCGAAGCCGGCGACCCCGTGACGCTTGCCAAGGCCTACAGCGAGATAGGAGCCGACGAACTCGTGTTCTTGGACATCACGGCGAGCCATGAAGGGCGCAAGACCTTCACCCAGCTCGTGACGCGCCTTGCACGCGAAATCAACATCCCCTTCACCGTGGGCGGCGGCATCAACGCAATAGAAGACGTGGAACGCCTGCTGCTGGCCGGTGCCGACAAGGTGAGCGTGAACAGCGCCGCCCTGAAGGACCCCACGCTGATAGACCAGATAGCCTCGCGCTTCGGTTCGCAGGTATGCGTGTGCGCCATCGACGCCCACGAGGAAGAAGGCACCTGGCAGTGCTACATACACGGCGGCCGCGTGCCTGCCGGCCGGGAGCTCACCGAGTGGGCCAAGGAAGTGGCCGACCGCGGTGCCGGCGAGATACTGTTTACGAGCATGAACCACGACGGTGTGAAGGAAGGCTATGCCAACGAGATGCTGGCACGCCTGAGCGACCTGCTCCCCATCCCGGTAATTGCAAGCGGCGGCGCGGGCACCATGGCCCATTTCCGCGATGCGTTCACCCTCGGCAAGGCCGATGCAGCCCTTGCCGCCAGCGTGTTCCACTTCGGCGAAATCGGCATACCCGAACTCAAGCACTATCTGCGCGACTGCGGCATTCCCGTAAGGCTGTAGCCGCCCTCCCCCGAACAATAAATAAAAGAACAATGATACAGACAAACGAAATAGACTTTGAGAAAGGCGGCGGGTTGGTGCCCGCCATCGTACAAGACAGCAACACCCAGCGTGTGCTCATGTTGGGCTATATGAATGCCGAGGCGCTTGAGAAGACACTGGCCAGCGGCCTCGTGACCTTCTACAGCCGTTCACGGCAGACACTGTGGACGAAGGGAGAGACCTCCGGCCACTACCTGCACCTGACCGACATCAAGGCCGACTGCGACAAAGACACGCTGTTGGTGAAAGCCGTGCCCGACGGTCCCGTGTGCCACACCGGCACCGACACCTGCTGGGGAGAGGAGAACCGTGCTGCGGACGTCCCCGTGGTGGACGAGCACCGCAAGGCCCTGCTCTTCCTGAGCGAGCTGCAAGACTTCATTGAGAAGCGCTATGCCGAGCGTCCTGCCGGCAGCTACACCACCGAGTTGTTCGAGTCGGGCCTGAACCGCATGGCGCAGAAGGTGGGCGAAGAAGCCCTTGAGGCTGTGATAGAAGCCACCAACGGCACCAACGAGCGTTTGGTGTATGAAGGCAGCGACCTGCTGTACCACCTCATCGTACTCCTCACGAGCAAGGGTCTGCGCATAGAAGACCTTGCCCGCGAGCTTGCCGACCGCCACGACCCCAACTGGCGCAAGCACTGACCACAACCCCAAGCATACAAACATTCATAAAAACATACAAGACATGCTGATAGACTACAAGAAAGTGAATGTGAACCAAGATGACCTGCCCGTGCTCACCGACGTGAGTTTCCAGGTGGACCAAGGCGACTTTGTGTACATCATAGGCAAGGTAGGAGCAGGCAAGAGCTCACTGCTGAAGACCATCTACTGCGAGTTGGACCATGACAATCCCGAGAAGGCCGAAGTGCTGGGAACCGACATCAGCCATATCAAGCGCAAGGATGTGCCCGCCCTCCGCCGCCAGATGGGTATTATCTTCCAAGACTTCCAACTGCTTCACGACCGCTCTGTGCGCCGCAACCTTGAGTTTGTGTTGAAGGCCACGGGCTGGAAGAGCCGTAAGGAGCGTACGGAGCGCATAGAGAAGGTGCTCGACGCCGTAGGCATGCTCGACAAGCTCGACAAGATGCCCCACGAACTGTCGGGCGGCGAGCAGCAGCACATAGCCATTGCGCGTGCCCTCCTGAATGAGCCCAAAATCATCATAGCCGACGAGCCCACCGGCAACTTAGACATTGAGACAGCGCGCCACATCGTGGGTCTGCTCCAGACCATCAGCAAGCGCGGCACCTCTGTGGTGATGACCACCCACAACATCCAACTGCTTGACGAGTTTCCCGGCACGGTATACCGTTGCAAGGACGGCAAGATGACCGATGTGACCCACGAGTACCGTCAGATGGACCTCACCGAAGACAGCAAGGCCGAATAAACAGACGCCGATAAACAGACAATAAAAACCATCCACGAAAGGACAATACAGATATGAAAGTAATGAAATTCGGCGGCACCTCCGTCGGTACGCCAGAAAGAATGAAGAAAGTGGCCGGACTGGTGACACGTTCGGGAGAGCCCACGTTCCTGGTTCTCTCCGCCATGTCGGGCACCACGAATAGCCTGTTGGAGATATCCGATTACCTTTTCAAGAAGAACTCCGACGGTGCCAACGAGACCATCAACCTATTGGAGAAGAAATACTTCGCCCATGCCGAGGAACTGTTCACTACCGAGGCGAGCAAGACGGAGACCCTCCAGTTTATGCGCGAGGAGTTTGACTATATGCGCAGTTTCACCAAAGACCTGTTCACCAGTTTCGAGCAGAAGAGCATCGTGGCGCAGGGTGAGATACTGAGCACGAACATGATGTACAATTACATGCGCGAACAAGGCATCGACGCCGTCTTGCTGTCGGCCCTCGACTTCATGCGCACCGACAAGAACGGCGAGCCCGACACCCAGTACATCCGCAAGAAGCTGAATGCCATCCTCGATGCCAACGAGGGACACCAAGTATACATCACGCAAGGTTTCATCTGCCGCAACACCTACGGCGAAGTGGACAACCTGCTTCGCGGCGGCAGCGACTACACCGCCTCGCTCGTGGGTGCCGCCCTCGGTGCCGAGGAGATACAGATATGGACCGACATCGACGGCATGCACAACAACGACCCCCGCGTGGTGGAGCACACCGAGTCGGTGAAGCGTCTGAACTTTGAGGAAGCCGCCGAGCTGGCCTACTTCGGAGCGAAGATCCTGCACCCCACCTGCATCCAGCCCGCCAAGTATGCCGACATCCCCGTGCGTCTGCTGAACACGATGGATCCCGATGCCGAGGGCACGACGATAGACAATGTGACGATGCGCGGCACCATCAAGGCCGTGGCCGCCAAGGACAACATCATCGCCATCAAGATAAAGAGTTCGCGCATGCTCCTTGCCACCGGTTTCCTGCGCAAGGTGTTTGAGATTTTCGAGAGCTATCAGACCCCCATCGACATGGTGTGCACCTCGGAGGTGGGTGTCTCGGTGACGATAGACAATGCGAAACACCTTCAGGAGATTGTCGACGAGTTGAAGAAATACGGCAAGGTGACGGTAGACAACGACATGTGCATCATCTGCATCGTGGGCGACCTCGACTGGAGCAACCTTGGGTTTGAGACCCTTGCCACCGAGGCGATGAAAGACATCCCCGTGCGCATGATTTCCTATGGCGGTTCCAACTACAACATCTCGTTCTTGGTGAAGGCGAACGACAAGCGACGTGCCCTTGAGAACCTGAACAAGAAGATATTCAACCAATAGGCGCCATCGCCCAATTACGACAGACGATGAAAACAGTATTTCCCACAGATGCGTTCCGTCAGCTGCCCACCCCCTTCTACTACTACGACACCGACCTGCTGCGTGCCACGCTTCAGGCCATCAAGGAGGAGGCGTCGAAGCATACGGGATTCTGTGTACACTATGCCGTAAAGGCCAATGCCAATCCCCGCATCCTGAACATCATCGGCCAAGCCGGTTTCGGTGCCGACTGTGTGAGCGGCGGCGAGATACTGGCTGCGCTGCGTGCCGGCATTCCCGCCCGCCGCATCGTGTATGCCGGTGTGGGCAAGAGCGACTGGGAGATAAACCTTGGTCTTGACAAGCGCATCTTCTGCTTCAACGTGGAGAGCATCGCCGAACTGGAAGTAATCAACGAGCTGGCCGCCCACAAGGAGCAGACCGCCCATGTGGCGCTGCGCATCAACCCCGATGTGAAGGCCCACACCCATGCCAAGATTACGACCGGTCTGGCTGAGAACAAGTTCGGCATTGCGCTGTGCGACATGCACAAAGCCATCGAGGCAGCCGTCACGATGCCGCACATCAGCCTTGAAGGCCTCCATTTCCACATCGGCTCCCAGATACTGAACATGGACGACTTTGCCGCGCTGTGCAACCGTATCAACGACCTCCAGTCACAATTGGAGAAGCACAAGGTGAAGATCTCGCACATCAATGTAGGCGGCGGTTTGGGTATAGAATACCATTATCCCGACAGGATGCCGATACCCGACTTCAAGGCATATTTCGACACCTATGCACGCCACTTAGCGCTCCGCGAAGGGCAGACGCTGCACTTTGAGCTGGGCCGTTCTGTGGTGGCGCAGTGCGGTTCGCTCATTACGCGCGTACTGTATGTGAAACAAGGCGTTGCCAAGCAGTTTGCCATCGTCGACGGCAGCATGACGGAACTGATACGCCCCGCCCTCTACCAGGCCTATCACAAGATAGAGAACCTGCATGAAGACGGCGACTGGGAGACCTACGACGTGGTGGGTCCTGTTTGCGAGTCGAGCGACGTGTTTGCCAAGGCTGTCGACCTGCACCATGTGAAGCGTGGCGACCTGCTCGCCATCCGCAGTGCCGGTGCCTACGGCGAGGCGATGGCGTCGTGCTACAACTGCCGCAAGCTCCCCCCCAGTTACCTGCCCGAAGACTTATGACCATCACACTCCTTATAGGCATCTCCTGCTTCCTGCTGCTGTTGGGCGCCCTCACCCCCTGGGTGAACCCCCTCTTCCGCAGGCCCAAGACCGACAGCGGTGACGACGACACGCCCGTGCCGGAGGACACCCTTCCCGGCATCAGCATCCTGCTCGTGTCGCGGGGCAACCCTGTGGCTCTCGACGAGCACCTGCCCGTGTTTTTCACGCAGGAATACCCCTCCGACTACGAGGTAATCGTGGTGGCCGACAAGACCGACGACAACACCGGCAACGTGCTGAAGCGTTATGCCAGTCACAAGAACCTGTACGCCACGTTCATTCCCGAATCGTCGCGCTATATGAGCAAGAACAAGCTCGGTGCCACGCTCGGAGTGAAGGCAGCAAAATACGACTGGATACTGTTGGTAGACCCGACATGCAAGCCCGCCGACTCGCACTGGCTCGCCTCCATGGCCCGCAACCTCCAGCCAGACAAGAACATGGTGGTCGGCTACACCCGCTTCAACGACGAGGCGCCCCGCATGATGAGCTTCGAGCACATGTACGATGCGTGCTACCTGCTGCGTGCCGTGGAAAAAGGCAGTCCCTACCGCACCAACTGCAGCGTGCTCGCCTTCCGCAAGCAAGAGTTTTTGGAAGGCAACGGTTTCCAGGGCAGTCTGAAATACAGCATCGGTGAGTTCGACTTCCTTGTGAACAAATTCGGGCGTTCCGGCAGCACGGTGGCCGACTGCAGCCCCAGTTCCTGGCTGTTGGAAGACGTCCCCTCGCCGCGCAGCTGGCAGAACCGCAAGGTCTACTACCAAGAGGTGCGCCGCCATTTGGACCGCGGTCACCGCTACCAGGCCCTCTATCTGTGCGACCTG
>CAJONT010000011.1 GCA_905235975.1 uncultured Prevotella sp. | reverse complement strand
TACATTCTTTTGCGAACTCATAATATTAATAATTTATATTATTGGTTTGCAAATTTAGTGATAAATATTGAATTGTGCAATAATTAAACGGCAATTGATACACAAACTATCCGAACGAAACTGAGTCACATTGGCGATTCACCAATGTGACTCAAAAAGTGTTCACTTTGAGACTGAAATCTATTTGAGAGTCTCGTTACAAGAAGGTCAACATGTTTTTGCAAACGTACAATTTACGCAATTACGATTTAGAGGAGGCAGTGCTAAAACAACACCCCCTTGATGCTATGGCATAACTTTACAAACCCCAACCAGTATTTTTTATGGCAGGCTCGATTCTCTCGTATGTCGTCTGTATAACCAAATCCTTCAATCTCATTGTCTTTCAGTTAAAGTTGCGTATCGGTCTGTATGATATTCAGTCATCTGTCGCCAGGAGATGTTTTGCCTCGTCGGTGAGGTAGGGCTTCAAATCCTGGTAGGGGATGGTGAAGTGGAAGGTGCCGTCGGCGAAACCGCTCAGTTCGTACGGCTGGAAGGAGAACACCACGCCTTTTTCTCCCAGTCCCGGGCGTGGTACCAGCAGCCTGTCAGAGCTTAGGCTTTCCCGTTCGTCGAAAGTGAACATCCCTCTTAGGAAATTCGCATCATAGGTCCGCCCCGTCGCCTTGTATTTGGGGCTTGCCACAATGGCGTCGCACAGGGCCTGGACCACCTGCTTCCTGCACTCGGACCTGAAAAGGTCGTCCCATTCTACCACCCGTTTTTTTGCAGGATTGTAGGAGACCAGCAGCTCGGTGAAATAACCGTGTGCGCCGCCGTCGAAGTCGTACGTATATTTTAGCATGGTGACGAATTTGTCCGTGTGGTGCCATGCCCTGAGGCTGATGTCGCGGATGAAATAGTTGATGGGGTAATGGTCGATATCATTGTCTCCACGCACGATAGCGAAAAAGCTGTCGGCTGATCTGCGCAGCAGCGCTTTCTTGTCGCTCTGAGTTCTGATGGCTCTGGGCTCCACATATTGGTTGGGTCCGTTGTCTACATCGGCTTTGGCCATCTGTTCTGTCATCTGTGCGAGCCATGTGTTGACGGCCTCCGCGTGTTTCTGGCCTGGGCGCATGAAGTCGACGCACAGGCTGAAGAGCACCTTGTCGCCGTATCCGGTGAGCGTGTCCTCTCTGAAGCGGCAGAAGGAGGTCGGCAGGGTGTCGAGCTGTGCCATGGCCTTCACGCTCTTGGGGTCGGTGAAGTCAACCGTCATCGTTTTGTCCGCCATGTGAATGTTGAACTTGTAATCCTCTTCCAGCGAGACGGAGTCGTAGTACAGCGTGGGGTTCTCCAGCAGGATCCCCTTGGCGTCGAAGATGATGTTGGTCCTGAAGAGCTCGTCGTCAACCCAGTAGAACGCTTTGCCGTCCGCCACGCAGATGGTGTCCGGGCACCAGAAAGGAGTGTCTACGAGATTCTTCACGCATGATGGTATGATGGCGTCATCGGCGGTCTCGCCAGTCCCGCTCCTGACGTTGTCGCCGCAGCCTGTCAGGATGACGGCCATGACTAGGGCTGCTGTGCATGTGGTTTGGAAGATTTTGATTAATTTCATTGTCTGTCGTTTTTATTACTGTGCATGTTTCGGGGGACGGATGTATTTCCACAGAATGTATTTCTGGATGAATATCAGCTGGTCGTAAGACTCTGGAATCTGTGAGAACAATGCCTTCGGGCTGCTGTTGAATTTGCTCCTCAGTGTTTTCAGGATTTCCTCGAAGCTGTTGCCTGTTTTCTCTGCCAGGAGGCATCCCACCACGGTACCTGTTCTTCCGATGCCGTCACCGCTTTGAATGAGTGGGTATTGCACATGAGTGTGGCTTGTGCGTTGTGAACCATCCTAGAAACGGCTGAATTTTTTGACAATCTTTCCTTGTCGGTCAATCAGGCCGTATAGGGTAATCTCCTCGTCATCGGTCATACCGTAGCCGTCTTCATCCATATAGTACCTGCCGTCGGGGTTGATTTGCCAGCTCACCTCTGCCACTCCATTTCTATAGCCTCTGATAAAGGTGGGGAAGCGGGCGGAGAGACTTTCAGCTTGTCTCACGGCATCTGTCGGTAGTCCTTTCAGGGATTCCCAGTCGATGTCATCTTTGGTGACGGTGTTGAGCTCCTGTTTGTCATTAATGAACTCCCAAGCCTGTCTGGTTTTATGGTTGATGAGGTAGCGTTGTTTCCACCATCCGTCCATGTCTTCGCTTATGGTTGACATTCCTTCGTCCAGGTCGGTGGTTTTATACTGCTTGTTTGGCAGTGCGACAGAGGTGAGATTATTGTATAGCCCCTTATCATCCAGGATGTAGGAGTGTTTCAGATGCAGGCGGACTTTGATGTAATCGAGTGCTATTTTGTATTCCACTCTGTCCTCTATGCCTATGAGATGGATTTTGTCCGTCTCCATGGTGGCACGCATGATGATGCTATCGGGATAATCGCTTTTCTCGACCGCTTTGAGCAGGCAGTATCCATAGTCTTCGTAGGGGAACAGCTCAGCTTTATATTGCAGGGTTGGACCGTCCTCCATTTTAAGTTCTACATCGAATTTATTGTTCATTTTTGTCAATGTTAATGGTGGTTTTATTGTTGTTGTTACTCAGCATGCGGATGATGTCCTTGCGCACATTGAAGACCTCGATGGGGAGTGGTTCCGTGCCGTCGTGCAATGTCTTGAACTTGTAGAAGACATTCAGGGCCCGGATAATCTTGTCGGGTTTCCTGCCGTCCTCCTCCAGGTATCCCCGGAGGGGTGGTGGGGCGACGCCTTTGTCGGCAGCGTGGAATACCCAGTAGAGGCAGAGGGCGATATCGGTGCGGTGCAGTCCCTGTGCGCAGGCGATGTAGAAGTTGCCCCGGTCGATGATTTCGCAGAGACGCGGGAACAGGTTGACCATTTCCTTGATGGAGCTCATATCTTTGGCTACGGGGTAGTGGAAATATGCCACATCGCTCTTCTCGCAGAGATCTTTGTAGAAGCTGGAGGTGTAGTCGGCTCGCAGCTCGATTACCTGTTTGAGTCCGGCCTCCACCAGTATTTTCCATGCATGATGCTGTTTGTGTGATGACAGTGTGCGTCCTCTCAGTCCACCATATGCAGGATGAAGGTCTGGAACTCCTGTGGAGAGTGCCTTCCTAATGTCGAGGTCTGTGTCGTAGTGGCGGTCTACCGCCCCCAATGAGGCCAGCACGTCCTCTTTTCGTTGGATTATTTTGGATGACTTGACTTGATGGTCGTCCACCTTGCTGATATGCCAGTTGTCACAGAAGAGGCATTTGTAGACAGCGAACGAGGCGTCATATTTCCGGACCATGGTGTCGGCGGCCTTCTGCGCTTCTTTACGGCTGGCATGAGCGGATTTCGCTTTGCCGTCACTTCTCCGAAGATGGGAATAGATGGAAAAGGCGCCCCACGAGCGTCGGCTCACGACCAAATTGTCAAACCACGCTGGTTGATGCAGCTGGTCTGAGAACCATGCTCCGATGTGCCGGAGTTGGATGGCTTTGAAACTGTTGATGCAAGTTTTGATGTTCATTTATACGGTTTTTTATCCAGCAGGAATTAAATCCGGTGCTTAGTGGGGCATCCGTTTTGCGCGGTGATTCCTGAATAGAGCGAAAGGAAGTTGATGCCTTCAGGTGCCGACGTTGAAATCCGTTGTAAATATACGGTTTTTTTGGCGAATTAAATGGGGTCTGTAGCTTTTTTGCCGATATTTTTTATCTATTGGGTCTTGGACACCGGCAATCGCTGAATAGTTACGAGTAGTTACAGAAGCCAAAAGAATTGTTAAAAAATGAAGGAATCTGAATATTTTTCTTGTCTTTTCTTGTTGACAATAAGAAGAAATTCGTAATTTTGTCAACAAATAAAATATTATAGTCATGTCTGAGTTATTAAACGTATTTGCACAACGCCTGAAGCAAGCTCGGATATTGAAGAAAATGTCCATGGAGCAGCTTGCATCGAAGATGGGTGGTCTCATCTCCAAACAGGCAATTTCAAAGTATGAATCTGCAAAGATGATGCCCAACAGTACCGTCTTGGTTGCTTTGGCTACTGCATTGGATGTGGAAGCGGATTACTTCTTCCGTCCGTTCTCCTTTGACGTGGATAATTTCGAGGTGTCATTCAGGAAGAAATCCAACACCAGTTCAAAAGATGCCAACGCCCTGAAGGTACGCATTCAGGACGAGGTGGAACGCTACTTGGAAATCGAGGAAATCTTGGGCAAGGAGAAAGTCAAAATCCGGCCTTTTGACGGTGATGTGCTGTCAACTGCCGACCAAATGCGCGAGTTGGCTATCCAAGTAAGAATGGAATGGAGGTTGGGGCTTGATGCTATCGGTAACGTTCAAGACGTGTTGGAGGCTCATGGAATCAAGATTATTTGTACTGAGGCACCCGTGGGATTTGAGGGAGTGAGTGGTGTTGTCAATGGTGACCACTACATCGTGGTGCTCAACAGTCTGCAGAAACATGTGGAACGTCGCCGTTTCACTGCCCTTCACGAACTGGGGCACCTGCTTTTCAACCATCGCTTCGCTGCAAGCCTGACTGTTAGGGAGAGGGAAAACCTCTGCAATGCCTTTGCCAGTGAGATGCTGCTGCCCACTGAAACCATACGGTCGATATTCAGTCCCGGAGAGAAAATCTCCACCTCTGAGTTGAGGCAGGTTCAACTGGTATATGGCATTTCCATCGATGCCATCATGCACAAGCTGAAAGAGAATGGCATCATCAGCGAGAGCAAGTATAAGACTTATTGTATTCGCAAGAACCAAAACGAGGCGATGAAGAAATTCGTCGAGGAAACCTGCTATCAGGAAAACCTCAGCACCAGGTTTGTGGCCATGGTGTATGCTGCTGCAGCCAAGGACCTGATAAGCACCTCCAAGGCAGCCAGTCTTCTTCACACCTCTGTCAGCACGGTCTGCAAACATTTGAATGTGATTTGATGAAAAAGGTAGTTGTCAACGATACGAACGTGTTCATCGACCTGTTTGATGTCGGACTGCTGGAAGAGTTCTTCTCCCTCCCTTGGGAGGTGCACACTACAGAATTGGTCATGCTCGAACTGCTGCGTGAAGGAGAAGCAGAGACAGTAAGCCTTTACAAGGAAGAAGGCCGATTGCATGTACCTGTATTCAGCCCGGAAGAAATGATGCAGATTGTTGCCTTACTGCCCCCGGACAGGAGTCAGTCCGACATTTCCATCACAGATTGCTCTGTATGGTATTATGCTAAGAAAAACAATTACGCCCTGCTGAGTGGAGACAGGAAACTTCGCAGGGTTTCAGAGAGTGACAATGTGGAGGTGCATGGCATCATCTATGTCTTTGATAGTCTCAAAGAAGCCGGAATTATTTCGGCTATGGAAGCTGCTGCCAAGTTACGACAATTATATATTATCAATCCTCGACTTCCCAAAGATGCTATCGAAAGACGACTTAGACAATGGGATGGCGAGACAAATAATGAAGGAGGAAGCCTATGAAGCATTGAAAGATTCAACAAAAAAGCCCCGGCATTTGGCGATGGGCGGGGCTGGAGAGAGGTCTCGGAGTTTTGGGCAGTGAGACTTCATGCAAACATATCGGAGGGTGACACGATTTGCTCTGCAAAAATATGTATGAGTCCGCTTTAAAAAGTCGGACGAATTTCAATTGTTAATACTATCTATAGTTCATACTCTCT
>CAJONT010000010.1 GCA_905235975.1 uncultured Prevotella sp. | reverse complement strand
GTGCTGCTCGGCCTCGTCGAGCCACTCTGCGAGCTGACTGGTGTCAAGATTCGCCGCCTCGGAGATGTTCTTGTCGTATATACGGTAGGAGAGCGATTCTCTGTTCAGCCGCTGACCCTTGCATTCGGGACAAGTGCAGGTGGCACGAAACTGGTCGGCCCACTTCTGGCCGCTCGCACTCTCGTCGTTCTCCATCACCTGGCGGAGGTATTTCATGATGCCGTAGTAGTCGGTGAAGTAGTCGCTCGAGGTGTGGACCACCTCCTTCGGTATGCGCAGCTTGCCTAACGTGCCGTAGAGAATCTCGTTCATCACATCGTCGGGGATGTCTTTGATAGGGGTCTTTAGCGTCAGCCCCTGTGCCTCTAAGAGTGCGCCCACCTGCCAGAAAATCATCTGGTTCTTGTATTTGCCCAAGGGCAGTATGCCTCCGTCGTGAATAGAGAGGTTCTTGTCGGGCATCACCTTCTCCATGTCAATGTCGTTGATATAGCCCAAGCCCTTGCAGCGGGGACAGGCACCCTCGGGCGAGTTGAAGGAGAAACGGTTGGGGGCGGGGTCGGCATACGAGATGCCGGTGGTGGGACACATGAGCCGCTTGGAGAAGTTCTTCACGCTGCCGTCGTCGGCATCGGCTATCATCACCACGCCGTCGCCCTCGCGCATGGCATGCTCCAAGGTGCGGCGCAGACGTTCATCGTCTTTTCCCCTCACACGGAGCTTGTCTATCACCACCTCTATGTTGTGGTTCTTGTAGCGGTCCACCTTCATGCCGCGCGTAAGTTCCTGTATCTCACCGTCGATGCGTATGTGCAGGTAGCCCTTGCGGCGCATGCTCTCGAACAGCTCGCGGTAGTGACCCTTGCGCTGGCGCACCAAGGGGGCAAGGATGTAGATGCGGTGATTGGCATACGAGTCGAGAATCATGCTCAGCACCTTCTCTTCGGTATACTTCACCATCTTCTCGCCGGTGTGGTAGCTGTAGGCGGTGCCGGCGCGTGCATACAGCAGGCGCAGGTAGTCATATATCTCAGTGGTCGTGCCTACGGTAGACCGCGGATTCTTGTTAGTGGTCTTCTGCTCGATGCTGATCACCGGACTCAGACCGGTAATCTTGTCCACGTCGGGACGTTCCATGCCGCCGAGGAAATTGCGGGCGTAGGCAGAAAACGTCTCAATGTAGCGACGTTGCCCCTCGGCATAGATGGTGTCGAAGGCCAGCGACGACTTGCCGGAACCGCTCACGCCCGTCACCACGGCAAGGCTGCCGCGCGGTATGGTCACATTGATGTCTTTGAGGTTGTGCACGCGTGCACCCCACACCTTGATTTCTCCGTCTTCGCGTTGCATGGAGTCTCTATTCGCTGGGGTTGGAATTGCCTGTCTCGGTGTAGCCTCTCAAGAGGTTCACATCGCGCCGTATGTTGTATTTCCTTCCGTCGGAGCCCTTTGCCGATACATTCACGAAGTACACCCCATCTTTCACGTCCTTGCCGTTGTAGGTGCCGTCCCAGCCCTCGGCAGGGTTGTCCCATTCATAAAGCTTCTGTCCCCAGCGGTTGTAGATGGCGGCGTGAAACTCCACAAGGCTCTGATACGACTTGGCTTTGTATACGTCGTTGAGACCGTCGTTGTTGGGAGAGAAGGCATTGGGCATGTCGAGTTTGCTCTCGCTGATGGTGACGGTCAGCGGCGTGTTCTCGCTCCAGTATTCCTCGGTATAGCACACCGAGTCATTGCCCTGGGTGAAGATGGCATAGAGTTCCACTTTGTGGCTGCCCGCTTCGGAGAAGTTTACCTCGGTGTCTTCTTCGTAGCGTATCAGGTAGGGTTCAGACTTGGCCTCGCCCTCGCCCTCTTTGGTGAAGTGCCACTCATAGTAGGTGGTCCAGCCGAACGTGTTGTCGGCACGCGCTTCAAAACGGGCCTTGAAGGGCGCTTCACCGGAATATTCGGTGGCTTCTACCTCGGCTCCGTCTTTGTCGGTATAGACAATGGTGGGATTTATGATGGGTATGTCGTTTTGTGCCTGGAGGCCGAGTGCACAGAGGAAAAGCATGGCTGTTGCCAGTCCTGTGGTCTTGATGTCTTTTATCTTCATTGCTTATTTGAATTTCATACCTAAGTTATACATAATGAAACCGTAGATGTCGGCCTGCTCTTCCAACACCTTGCTCATCGGCTTGCCGCCGCCGTGGCCGGCCTTGCTGTCGATGCGTATCAGCACAGGGGCCTTGCCGCTATGGCAGGCCTGCAGTGTGGCGGCAAACTTGAACGAGTGGGCGGGCACCACACGGTCGTCGTGGTCGGCAGTCGTCACGAGGGTGGCAGGATAGGGTGTGCCGGGCTTCAGGTTGTGGAGGGGGGAGTAGCCGCGGAGGTATTCGAACATCTCTTTGCTGTCCTCGCTCGTGCCGTAGTCGGATGCCCAGTTCCAGCCGATGGTAAACTTGTGGTAGCGCAGCATGTCCATAACGCCCACCTGGGGAATGGCAACCGCAAACAGTTCCGGGCGCTGCGTCATGCAGGCGCCGACCAGCAGTCCTCCGTTGGAGCCGCCAACTATGGCAAGTTTTGCGGGAGATGTATAACCGTTGCCGATCAGCCATTCGGCAGCAGCGATAAAATCGTCGAAAACATTCTGCTTGTTCATCTTTGTTCCGGCAAGATGCCACTGCTCGCCGTATTCACCGCCACCGCGGAGCGTCACCTGGGCATAGATGCCGCCCTGCTCGAGGAACGGGATACGAGTAGCTGAGAAGCTGGGCCCCAGCGAGATGTTGAAGCCGCCGTAGCCATAGAGGAAGACGGGATTCTTGCCGTTGCGCTTCAGGCCTTTCTTATAGGTTATAAACATCGGTATGCGCGTGCCGTCCTTGCTCTGGAAGAACACTTGCTCGGTGGTGTAGTCGCTCATGTGGAATGCCACCTTTGGGGCATTGTATAGCGTGCTTTGGGCGGCATCCATGTCGTACTGGTAGATGGTGCCTGGCTGGGTGAACGAAGTGAAGGTGTAGAAGCACTCCTTCTCCTTCTTCTCGCCCGAGAATCCGACACTGCCCACGGACGGCAGTTTCACCTCATGGCGCAACTGTCCCTGCATGGTGTAGACGTAGGCATGGTTGGAGGCGTCTTGATTGAAAGTGACAACGAACTGGTGGTTGATGCAACTGACATCCTCCATCATGTATGGTTGCTCGCCTATCACCTCGCGCCAGTCGTTGATGCCAGGGTTGTGGATGTCGGCTACCATGAGGCG
>CAJONT010000009.1 GCA_905235975.1 uncultured Prevotella sp. | reverse complement strand
TTGAAGGCAGTGTTCCATCAATTTCGTTTCGGTCGCTTTTTGCTTTTATTCGGTGCAAAGCGTCAAGTCTCATCAGTTGTGTAGCCCACTACACGCCTTCTGAAACTTACACTTTGCCCTCGACTAAAAGACAAAAATCGCCTCGACATAATTAATAGAACCCACCTTAATAGAACCCACCTACAATTTATAAAAATCTTCCCATCCCTTTCTGGGCGGCAGTCCGGCGAGCATGGCATTGGCAAACTCATTGTTTGTGAACTGCTTGGTACGGGGATCGAAGAACAGTTGGGCATTGAGTCGCTGTGCGATGACGCCGAGGCAGAACACCTCGCTCAGCACGCCGTTTATCTCGAAAGGTGAACGTGTCTTCTCCTCCCCCTTGCATGCCCGGAGGAAGTTGACGAAGTGGTTGGACGGGCTCTCCGGCACCTCCGGCATTTTATGGCTCCATTCTTCCGCCTTGGCAGAGGGCAGCATCTTCAGGGTGCTGCCATGGCTACCGCCCTTGAAGATAAGGTCGGGAGTGTAGATGATTTTGCCGGGGTTCAGGTCCATCTTGGGTGTGTCGCCCTGGTTGGTGGAAGGTACATTGGCATTGTATTCCGATGTACCGTAATTTTTGGGCAGTGGCGGGAGGTTGTCGAGTCCGTCATACCATGTGACGTCGACAGGCGGCATGTCCTTTCGCGCACCGAACCGGAACAGCAATGTGGAGGAGAAGGGATAGAAGAAGTCGTTGTGTCCGTTGGCATACTTCATAGAGATTTCGTAGGGCAGTCCGAGGTCGAGGAACTCATGCACGGTGTCGAGCAGGTGCGCCCCCCAATCGCCGAGCGCCCCCATGCCGAAGTCGTACCAGCACCGCCAGTTGCCCTGATGGTATTTCTCAGAATAGGGATGCCACGAGCATGCGCCGAGCCAAGTGTCCCAGTCGATGGTAGACGGCATGGAGTCGGCGTCGGGCATGTGCTTCATATTGGCGTCGAACTTGTGCCATCGCCGGCTGTTGTTCATGTGCGCCGTCACCGCCGTCACATCCTTAATGATGCCAGCTTCCTGCCAGGCCTTGAACTGGAAATAGTTGGCCTCGCTGTGTCCTTGGTTGCCCACCTGTGTGGCCAGTTGCGGATGCCGGCGTGCCATATCCATCATCAGTTCCGCCTCGAAGAAGGTGCGGCACATGGGTTTCTCTAAGTAGATGTGCTTGCCTTGCGAGAGAGCGAGCATGGCCACGGGGAAGTGAAAATGGTCGGGCACAGCGGCACATACCGCCTCGAAGTCGCCGCTTGCCTTGTCGAACATTTCCCGGAAGTCTTTGAAGCGTTTGGCTTTCGGGTACATGTTCATGACGCGCTGCGTATGGGGAGCCCCCATGTCGACGTCGCAGAGACAGGTCACCTCCACGAGTCCTGTTTTCTCAAACTCCTCGGCATCCTGTTGGCCGCGGTTGCCGATACCGATGAGCGCCATCTTTATTTTTTCCACTTTTGTCTTGTTCTTTTGGTCGCCCGTAGCAGCCTTCAACACTTCTGGCGTGCCGAGCAATGCAGCGCCGGCCATAGCCGTGCCCATCTGCTTCAGGAAGTCTCTTCTTGTAATCATATCTGTTCTTGGTTAGTAGGTTGCTTTGATAAAACGGTCTATTTCCTCTTTGGAGAGATTGCAGTTTTTCAGTCCTTTCTCGTCGTAAAGCACATCCTGCAGACTGTTGAATATATTCTTGTAGGCGTTGATGCGCTCCTTGAACTGCTCCGGATGATAGGTAATCATGCGTCCCGTGTTTTCGAGCACGCCGAGCGGTTCGCTCACGATGGCGTCGGCATTGGCACGTTTTATGGCCAGCACATTCTCGCGCGTGCGTTTCATGTGCCCCAGCAGTCCGTCGGTTGTGGAGGGTGCATCAGCAGGATAGCTTATGCTGATGGTGGAGGGTTTGGCACAGTCGGTGTTGGGCACATCGATGATGAGTGAGAGCGAGTTGCCGTCGTACGTCCAAGAGGTTTCTTTGCCGTCGGCCAGTACTTTGTCGGGCACTGCCGATGCCATGACCACGACCTGGAACTTACGGTTGGCCGGCATTCCCACATATTGTCCTTTCCGTGGTGCGATTTGCACGGTGAGCGAGCGGTCGGCAGCCACTGTGGCGGTCACCTCTGTGGTGGCATAGGCGGTTGCATATCCCTTGTCGTTGCCGTTGTCCTCATAGACGACGGTCTGTCGGCTTATGGGTTCAGAAGAAGGATACACGCGCAGGATATAGGTTTCGTCGTTGCCATTCAGGTTTTTCACATCGCCGTAGGTGGGGATGATGCTTCCTGCACGCACATAGAGCGGCATTTCATCGAGGTGGAAGTTGCGCTCCACCGTCTGTCCGCCTTTGAGCAGCGTGCCCGACGCCACTTCGTACCACTCGCAGCCGGCGGGCAGCCACACCTGCTTGACGCTTCGTCCCTCCACCATAGGAGCCGTGACGGGGTCCATCAGGAGGTCATCGCCGAAATAGTAGGTGTTGGGATGCTTGTAAGACTCCTCATCGGCAGGAGCCTCGTAATAAAGGGGTCGGCAGAGAGGCAGCGCCTCATCGTAGGTCTTGCGAGCCATTGTATAAATATAAGGTGCAAGTTGGTAGCGCAGGTGTATGATGTCGTGCAGAATCTCGGTGTACTTGTTGTCGAACGCCCACGGCTCCTTGTTCAGCACCGCGCTCTTGCTGGAGTGGGTGCGCAGGATGGGACTGATGGCGCCGAACTGCATCCAACGCACATAGAGTTCGGGGTCGAGGTATTCCACCTGCATGTGTCCGCCGATGTCATGGCTCCAATAGCCATAGAGCACATTCGACGCCGTGGTATTGAAATAAGGTTGGAAGTCGAGCGATTTCCATGAGATGGCGGCATCGCCGGAGAAGCCGATTTGATAGCGGTGGTTGCCCAGTCCGCCCCAGCGGTGGTAGAGCATGGGGCGCCTGTCGGGGCGGTTTCTCTCCATGTCGGTGAATGTGGTGTAGTTAATCCACCATGTGTTGCTCAGGTTGGTGAGTCGGCTGTCGTTAGGCTGCTGTTGCCAGTCGAGCCACCAGAAGTCGACGCCTTGTTTTTCGAACGGCCGCAGCATCACATCATACCATGCCTTCATAAACTGCTTGTCGCTGCCCTGCCAGGGAATCTTCTTGCGCACGGAAGAGTCCACGCCTACGGCCTCAGCCATCTGCGGCCAGCGCTCCTCCCATGTCCTGATGCCGTCGGCAGGATGCAGGTTCATGGTCACCTTGAGGCCTTCCTCCTTCAGCCATTTCATGAATGCGTCAGGATCGGGGAAGAGGCGTTTGTTCCAATTGTAGCCCGTCCATCCCCCGAGGTCGTCGTTGATGTAGTGCCAGTCCATGTCGATGACGAGCACATCGAGTGGGATGTCGTACTGATGACATTTTTTCACGAGGTCACGAAGGTCGTTGTCGGCATAGTGCCAATAGCGGCTCCACCAATAGCCGAAAGCGAATCGCGGCGGCAGGGGCACCTTTCCGGAGAAGAGGGTGAAGTCGCGCAGCGCCTTCTTGTAGTCGGTGCCATAGCCGAGGAAATACCAGTCTTGCGCCCCCTCGTTGCGCTGTCCCTGTTCCGCGCCCTCTCTCTCCTTTACCCAGGGCCATTCGCTCTGGTCGAAGAGGAAGTTGTTGCTGTCGTCGATGAGCGTCCATCCGCTACGCGAGAGCAAGCCGTCCTCGATGGGCATTTTCTGCCCCTTGCGGTCGTCGCCGTCGTAGCCGTCCAATGTACGGTAGGTACCTTTCAGGTTAAGGTTGTCCTGCATGCCGGGATGCCATGAGAAAGACCCCGGTCCCTTCCGTTTCACCGACGAGATAATGAGATTGTCTTTCGTGAATGCGCCCGTGCCTTTCTTGTAGGTCACGGTGAGAAGGTCGGTTTTAATCACCACCTGCTTGGC
>CAJONT010000008.1 GCA_905235975.1 uncultured Prevotella sp. | reverse complement strand
TCCTGAAGTGCTCGCTGTTTACAACAACCCGGGTATCACCCTGTCATGGGAAGCTTCCACAGTTGGTACTCATGGTGGTTATGTAGATCCGTCGGAGGTGACCTATCAGATTTATGGTGTTGAGGGTGGATACTTAACCGACATGATTGCTGAAATAAGCGAGACCACATTTGTGGATGCAGGTGTCAACCTTGACGAGGAGCCTGTGGGATGGAAACAGTATGTGATTTATGCTGTAAACAGCGTGGGTACGAGTAATTATGGTATTGGTGCCCTTATCGCTGGTGCTCCTGAGGGACTGCCCTTCATCGACTCGTTCGACCTCACTCCTGATCAATCTGCCCTGGTTAGGAATTGGTTCATTGCCAGTCCTAACGGTGCCAACTGGAATATTACTACAGCCTTCTCCAGCGATGGCGACAACGTGTGTGGTATCTTCCAGTCGCCTGCTGCCGGTGCCCTTGGTTACCTCTATACCCAGCGTATCAGCTTCGCCGGTTCTGTGAGCCCCGTGGCTGTGTTCAAGTACTTCATCGTCCCGGGTGACGACATCAAACTCTCATTCGGTTATGACAAACAGGATGGTAATGGTACAATCAAGATTGCTGATGTGGCCGACGGTAAGGATATCACCGAAGAGGGATGGCAGACCGCAGTGGTCGACCTGTCTGAACTGGTGGGTCTTGATCAGCCTGTTGTGCTCGCTTACATTGCCGAGGCTAACGCTGCTGGAGCACTACTCTATGTGGATGAGATGAGATTCGGTGATGTCTATGCTGAGGACATCGAGGCCGTCAATGTGACTGCTCCGAAAGCTATCCAGGTTGGTGAGAGTGGCGATGTGAGAATTCGCATTCTGAACAATGGCTCCAACGCCGTTGAGGAAGGCTCTTACAGCGTGAAACTCTATGCCGGTAATGAAGAAGTGGCTGAGGTTACTGAGACTCCTGCCCTCATACCTTACACTGGTACTGCCGAATTTACCGTACCTTATGTTGCCCGCGTGGTTGACGCTTCTCCGCTCACCCTGAAGGCAGAGGTGGTGTACAACAGAGACCTCAACTTGCAGAACAACGTGGCTCAGACCACTGTTAACATCCGTCAGAACAAGGTTCCCGCCGTCAATGACCTTACTGCTACTACCAGCGGTAGAGCCGGTGTGAAACTCACATGGAGTGAGCCTGTTGCTAGCAGCTCGGTAGAGCCTGTCACTGAGGACTTTGAAGATACTGAGATCTTCCAGGATTGCGACAATGGTGGCATTGACTGGGGTGTTCAGTGGGGTCAGATTGGCGGTTGGACCCTCTATGATGGCGACAACTACTATGCATACGGTTGGAGTGGTGTTACCTTCCCGGGTCAGGATAAGCCCAGAGCTTACATCGTGTTCAATCCGTTCAACTACTTCGACCTGACAGGTTCCACTTCGTTGGTTCCCTACTCTGGCGACCAGTATCTGCTTTCGCAAGATGCATCGGTTGATGAGAATTATAATGTTGTAACGACCGACGACTGGCTCATCTCACCTGCCCTCTCCGGCAATGCACAGACCATCAGCTTCTATGCAACTGAGATTACCGACCAGTATGGTCATGAGCACTATCAGGTTCTCTACTCGAGCACTGATACCAATCCCGAAAGCTTCACCGTGCTTGTGGACGATCATGCTACCACTGAGTGGGAAGAGGTTACTGTCGACCTGCCCGCAGGTGCCAAGTACTTCGCTATCCGCAACATCTCTGAGGATGTATTCGGTCTCATGATTGATGACGTGACCTACGAACCCGCTGCTGGTGGTGCCTTTGCTGGTGTGAAGGCTGCCGATGGTGAGGTGGTTGCCTACAACATCTACCGCGATAACAAGCTCATCGCTACCGTGAATGGTGATGTACATGAGTACTACGATGTTGTTGAGGAGGATGGTCTGCACTCATACAATGTGACCGCACTCTACGGCACAGTTGAGTCGCCGCTGTCGAATACCGTTTCCGTGGTGACCGGTATCGAGGAGCTCCAGAATGTTGAGAACCTTGACAATGCCGACCTCACCGTTTACGGTGCCAACGGTGTCATCATCGCACGTGGCAAGGGTGTGTTCAACACGCTGCGCAACGGTGTGTATGTGATTAAGAACAATGAGACAGGTGATGTGATGGGCGTTACCAAGAAATAACAACCCTGTCTTATTACAATAACGAGGGCCGCATTCCATGGGGATGCGGCCCTTTTATTTCCTTATATGCCAAGATTGTAGTCTCAGTGTGTACAGATTTCATGATATAGTGTGTTTTTTTGTCAGTCGAAGTATACAATTTCCATATAATTTACTAATTTTGCACGTTCGTATATATTGATTTAACACCAATAATTCCATTTATGTTGATAAATAAACGATTGGCTACGCCGCTTTTCCTTTTTCTTGTAGCTTTGCAGGGTGCAATGGCTGCTCCGAGAACCCTTTCACAAATGAAACAAGCCGCTCTGGATGCGGTAAAATCATCCCCCTTCCTCACGGTAGACAATTCGAAGGAGATGCAATCCATCCTGATGAAAGATCAGGTAGGTTTGATAGGATACGAAGGGGGACCCTATGTGGTGGTCGCGAAAGATGACCGTTTCCCTGCTGTGCTCGGTGTGTCGAAGACACCTTACTCGGGCGGAGAGAATGCCAATTTCGAGTTCTGGCTCAATGCCATGTCAGGTGCCCTCGCCTATCGGGCAGAGCACAACATGTCGGCACGCATTATTACTCCCGACCCCGACCTTTATCCTGCCAATGTAGACCCCCTCTGCTCTTCGTACTGGGATCAGCTGACACCCTATAACAACTATCTGCCCACAGGCATCTATACGGGTTGTGTGGCAACGGCTATGGCGCAGGTGCTATACTACCACAAGGCCCCTGAGCATGGCACAGGCCAGCGTACCATCTACGCCAAAGGAACCCCTGTGACTGCCGACTTCGAGAACGACTACTACGACTGGGACAACATGCTCGACAGATACAGAGGAGGCTATACAGAGGCCGAGGGCAACGCAGTGGCACTCCTTATGCGCGACTGCGGTGTGGCTGCCAACATGGATTATGGTACTGCATGGGACGGAGGTAGCGGTGCTTACTCGCAGGATGCTGCCGACGGCTTGCGCCGTTATCTAAACATGCCCGATGCACAATGTAAAGAGCGTGACAAATTTTCCAGTTCCGAATGGATGGATATGGTGTTCAACGAACTTGCCTTTGTGGGACCCCTCTACTACGGCGGCTCCGATTTGTCGCAATGGACAGGCCACGCTTTCGTCCTTCATGGCTACAATGAAGAAGGCTTGGTTTACGTGAACTGGGGTTGGAGTGGAGAAGATGACGGCTATTACGATATTTCCTTGCTCAATCCTCCAGGATACCATTTCAGTGCCCAGCAGGATATGATTATAGGCGTGTACGGCGACGGTGCGGCGAAAGCTGTGCGTAACGACACCATACAGGTGGAGCAGCCCGGAACCCTTCTTGCCGCCCTTACCGAGCTCGTTGACGAAGATTCGCTCAATCTCATCGCCAGTCTCAAGATTACTGGTCCTATCAACGGCATCGACCTGCGTACCCTGCGCCTCATGGCTGGCAGCGACTTTGATATGAATATACTCAAAGGTACGCTTCGCACGCTCGACCTTGAAGATGCCACCATCATGGGCGGCGGCACATACCTCAACCACAATGGACAGCCGCTCTCCTCCGTGGCCAACACCTTGCCTGAATTGGCATTCTATGGATGTCGTTCGCTCAAGACCATTGTCCTGCCCCGAAACATTTTCTCCATTGGCAAAGGTGCCTTTGCCATGTGCAACGGACTCGATTCGATTGCACTGCCTGAGCCAACTGCCAGTCAGACCTTCCTGCTCGACGGCCAAACCCTCTATCTGAAATCAGACCCCAACACCATCTATGAGGTGCTGCCTACAGCCAAGGGAACCTATGAGGTGGAGAAAGGCAAGACCGCAGTGGCCGACTATGCTTTTGCCGGCTGTCGTAAATTGAAAAAGATACAACTGCCCTCCTCTGTGAAACAAATCGGCGCTTATGCCTTCCAGGGTTGCACATTTGTAGATGAGTTGCGGTTGAGCCATAAAGAAGTGCCTGAGACAGGTGACGGTGCCCTTAACGGGTGGGATTTCGAAACTTCCCTCCTTTATGTGCCTGCGGGAACGAAAGAATTGTTCAAGGGTCATGAAGTATGGGGACAGTTCTGCTTAAATAAAAATGACAACATCAAGGAATACGGCTCGGCTATAGTGGCACGCAACAGCGGACGCGACTATGGTGATGAGAACCCGCTTTTCGGCTACACGATAAGCGGCGACAAACCCAATGGCGTGCCCGAACTTACGTGTGATGCCACTCCAGATTCGCCTGCCGGCAACTATGTGATACACGTGGAGCCTGGCACCATTACGGATGAGATAGTGGACTATTTCGATGGCACACTGACCGTGTGGAAAGCTCCGCTCAAGGTGAGTGTGGTCGATTGCGAGCGCTACGAGGGTCAGGAGAACCCGGAATTTGAACTCGTGTACGAGGGATTCAAGTTGGGTGAGACTACGGATGTGCTCACCAAACTGCCAGTGGCCACCACTACCGCCACCATCGATTCGCCCGCCGGTGAATATCCCATCACTATCCGCGGCGGTGAGGCTCAGAACTATGAATTCCGCTACAAGTCGGGCAAGCTGAAAGTATTGGTCGACACATCAGGCATCACAGAGCTCAACGGCGATAGCAAGTCGCACGAGGTGTTCACCGTCGATGGTGTGCCCATGGGCAAGTATACAGACCTGAGAACCCTTCCCAAAGGTGTGTACGTGGTGAACGGACATAAATTAGTAATCAGATAATCGAGATAAAAAGGAGTAAACGATGACAATGCAATATCGCAGGCTGGCATGTCTCACCGCAGGCCTTTTCGTGTGTGCACTCATGCAGGCAGGTCCGCGCACCGAGGCACAGATGCGTGCCGCAGCCGAAACGGCACTCTGCAGGATGCCCGGCAAGGCAATGGCTCCCGGCAAAGACAACCCTCTGCGCCTTGTGGAGACCAATAGTGAGTATCATGTGTATGGGCTTGACAAAGGCGGATATGCCATTGTTGCCACCGACGACCTCCTGCCCGATGTGTTGGGCTATTCAGACAAGCTCTATCGTACAGCCACCGACAATCCCCACTTCCTCTGGTGGCTCAATGCGGTGGAGAACGTGTCGAGGCAAGCACGTGAGACCCACAAAGCCCAGCATGTGGTAGCTCCCGACACCGACAAGTATCCCGCCTGTGTGCCCACGATGCTTCGCTCGGAGTGGGGACAGATGTCACCTTACTGGAACATGTGTCCGATTACGACCGACACTTGTGTGGTGGGCTGCGTGGCTACTGCCATGTCGCAAATTATGTATTATCATCGTAAACCAGTACAGGGAACAGGCTCTCACTCTTTGAGGGTAGATGGCAAACTGTATACAGCCGATTTTGGCAATACCACCTACGATTTCGACCACATGCTCGACTTCTATGCCACAGTCCCCTATACCGAAGAGCAGGCGAATGCAGTGGCTGAGTTCTGCTTCCACTGCGGTGTGGCTGTGGATATGGAATACACTCCTGAGGGATCTGGCGCCTACTCCGACGATGCCGCCACGGCCCTGAGCCGTTATTTCGGCTACAGCGAAGCAGAATATCTCAGCCGATATTTCTATTCAGAGAATCAGTGGATGGACATCTTGTATGAACAGCTGAGCAACGGATGGCCCGTTTATTACTCCGGCGCTGACCCTAACCCCTATGACGGTGGCGGACATGCCTTCGTAATTGACGGTTACGACGAGAAAGGATTGGTGAGTGTGAACTGGGGATGGTTCGGTTGCGGGAACGGGTACTACAACATTGCCCTGCTCGACCCCTTCTCCTATTCATTCAACACACAGCAGGGAATGATTATCAACATCAAAGGCGACGGCCCTCACGGTGAACTGCGCGATGCAGAGGTGGAACTCACCGAGGCCGGCACGCTGGCAGAGCATCTCGACATCGACGACCTCTTCTCCTATGGACGGCTCACGGTGAGCGGCCCCATCAACGGCACCGACCTGCGACTGCTGAGAGAGATGTGCGGACGGAATGAACTGGGCGAAAGCACCCGGGGCAATCTGGAGGCGCTCGACCTGCGCAATGCACAGTTCGTGTCAGGAGGCCAACCCTATCTCATTGAGGACGGCCGCAACTTCAATACAAGTAAGAACAAACTGACAGAGAAGGCTTTCTTCAACTGTCGCACCTTGCGTGAGTTGTACCTGCCTGAGAGCATGGTCTCAATCGAAAAAGCAGCCTTGGCCCTTTGCAAGAGGCTCGACACGGTGTACATACCCACTGGCGTCGACAAGAATTACATTTTGGAAGATGGCGGCATCTACGACAAGGCCGACCCCACGCTGCTCATTTCTGTGCTGCCCTCCGTCAGTGGCACCTTTGAAGTGAAGAAAGGCACCACCAAGTTGGCCGACTATGCCATTTCCGGATGTCTGCAGCTGCATAAAGTGGTGCTGCCAAGTTCGCTTACGTATATCGGACACAATGCCTTCTATCAGAGCAACGGCATGATGGATTTTCATTGCTATTCGCGTGAGCCCGTGGAAACAGGTGGCAACCTGTTCACAGGCATACGTTTTTCAGGATGCTACCTCTATGTGCCCGCCGGGTCGAAAGAGGCTTATCAGCACCATTCCGAATGGGGCATCTTCTCTAAAGAAAAAGACCATATCGTGGAGTTCGGCACTGCTGTCATCGCCCGCAATACCGGTCGCGACTATGGTGAGGAGAATCCTGTCTTTGGGTATCAGTTCAGCGGCAGTCGTCCCGACGGCGTCCCCGAGCTCAGTTGCGAGGCTACCATTTACTCACCTGTAGGCGATTATCCCATTCATATTTCCCCGGGAACCATCACCGACGAAATCGTTACCTACGTAGATGGAACGCTGAAGATATGGAAAGCCACACTTAAGGTGACGGCTGTCGACTGCACCCGCTATGTGGGTGAGGAGAATCCCGAATTCGAACTGAAGTACGACGGATTCAAACTCGATGAAACCCCCGATGTGCTCGAGACGCTTCCTGTGGCCACTACCACCGCCACTGCCGACTCGCCCGAGGGCGAATATACCATTACCGTAAGCGGCGGCGTGGCGCAGAACTATGACTTCCGTTACTACAAAGGCACCCTTAAGGTGGTGCCCGACCCAACCGGTGTGAGCGAGGTGAGAGAAAACGTGAAAACCGTCTCCCACGGTGTCTATACGCTCGACGGCCGCTTCGTGGCCCAGGGCGTGGAAGACCTGAAGAAACTGCCCAAAGGGGTATATGTGGCAGGTGGCCGCAAATATGTAGTGAAGTAATTCCATAGCAATAAGGTATGTCTCATGCACAGATAACAATCACGGCGGCGCAGATGGATGATATTCCTCGTATCGTGGACATCCATCTGCGCGCCTTTGACGGATTCTTCCTCACCTCGCTTGGAGAGGGGTTCCTCAGGCTATATTATGATTCTGTGCGTACCCATGACGATGGAATACTCTTCACATGT
>CAJONT010000007.1 GCA_905235975.1 uncultured Prevotella sp. | reverse complement strand
GTCGCTGAAGATGTTTTCAAAGGCGACTTCAAACTCTCGTCCCTTCTTCCATTCTTGCTCGGGCATATCCTTCAGCCAACCGATGATATTCACGCTATCGCCCATACGATAACCGTTGTCCACAAAGCCCTTGCGCGTGTCCTTTGTCGGATAGCCAGGCAGGGCGGCGGTGGTTATCGGACTGCAGGTGATGGGCTTGCCCTTCCCGATGGTGATGGCACGGAGGCCCTTTTTCATCTTGCCCACTTTGACGGTCTCGCCACCGTCGAGCGTCAGTGTGTAGGCATCGTTCTTCTCCGTCTGGCTGACGATATCCCACACTTTATTATTATATATGACATGGCGGGGCGAAAAGCCTATCAGCCAATTGCCGGTTGCCTCGCTGCGCCAGTAGGTGTCGGTGATTCCGTCGGGCAGTCGGTCGCTGCTGCGGAGGTTGCAGACCATCCAGCCGCCAGGCTCTATCAGGTCTATCTGCTGCACGTCGTGGGGAACGGGTGCGAAGGTCAGCACGAAGTCGAGCAAGGCTGTCGGCATGGTGTATTGTTCGCCCAGCTGTATCACCGTGGCATCCTTCACGGGGTACTGCTTCCCGTCGGCTTCCAGATAGGTGTCCTTGGCTATCCGAATCCACTGGCCTGCCACGAAGTCGATGTGAATGACCACCTCCGTGCGGTCGGCCCAGAAGTCCACCTTCGTCACGCTTAGGGTGCGCTGCGTGTTGTTATAGCCCGCCACAACATTGTTCCAAACGGTTTCTTGTGCCTGCCCCGCCATTGCGACGAGGGCGAGCAGTGCGGTGATGATGGCTTTCCTGTTACATAAAATGCTAATGCTCGGCCATCTGCAAACAAGCTTGCATGGCTCTCTCTTAATCGCATTTTTCATTATTCTTTTCGTTTGTTATTTGTCATTACTATTATTAAAACGCCGTTCAGACGGAAATATGTCGGTCGATGAAGTTAATTCTTCTTAATCGGACAAAGAAATCGCGTGCTGACCATGAAGTCCACGACATTGCCGATGGCAGATACGATGGGCGCATACAGAAGTATCAGCAGAGGATGTCGAGATAGGCAGATGCTATCTGATAGCAGTCTGATAAATTTAGAAAGTGTAATACCTTGATACTATCTCTGCAATGTCTTGAGCCATTCAGCACATTCATCGGCAAGCAGTGCTATAAGTTTCATGTAGTAGGTGTTCAGTTCTGCCGTTGTTTTCCTGTTCAGTCCTGCCATGTTATGCTGTAGAGACAGTAGGATTCGGAGCATAGTGCGAGTAAACTGCTCATCGTCAAAATAACTGATGAGAGCAACGATATGCTTGTATGGACAAAGTCGGTGTCCACATTCCCAGGCATTATAGGTTGCCTGCGATATGTCCAGGGAAAAGGCAATCTGTTCTTGCGTTACGCCTTTACGCTGCCGAGCCTGCAAAAGGGCAGACGAGAAATCATGGAGCATGTTCATTTCGCACCTCCTTTCAGATAAAAAGGCATGAACTCGTCTGGTTCGTTTACACTGATGGCAATAGGCATCCCTTTAACACGGTAAATCAGGAACGTCTTCTTTGCATCCGTGACATACGAGCGAAATGTACCTATACCTTTTGTACGGAACCATCCAATATATCCGAAAACACCGCCTACACCAAACAAACGAATGGTTTTAACGCCCAACAGAGGGGACTGTGCGTCTATGCGCTCGATGTGGTCAATGTTTTTATAGGGCACTCGTATAGTTCGTAACAGTGTCCGAATACCTATTCCTTCATCGTCTGATATGATATACAACGGGAAGATGAAAAAACACGAGAAAGCGACAGCAAGTAGGATTGCAGATACGATAATGGCACCAGTAACGTCCATTCCCTTAGAGACGTAGTAAATCTCTGTCAAAACACCGAAAACCATAGCAAGAATGAAAATGGCTGTAATCCACTTCACCATTTTACTTTGCGAACATTCATAAATTGTTTTCATAATGAACTGATTGTCAATTAATATTAGAATTATGCTGCAAAGTTAATGTCTATTTCTCATTACCTTTATCAGTTTTACTGATATTCTTTATCAGTTTCGCTGATAAAGTAGTTCCATATTGCAAATCCCGATTTATCTGTTTTTATTAATCTGCTGTAAAGATAATATGCAGAAAGTACCCAGTCTGATTCCGCATCCGATTCAGAGGCATCGCCAAACGCCGTTTTCCCAGATACTGTCTCAGCATGTGAGATGAACCATTTCTTTCACACGGCGTGTCATGCCCTCCACGTCGAGCACGCTTAGGGCAAAACCCTTTTGGGTGAGTTCTACGGGTAGGATGTCGTCGTATTTGTCGAAGACAGGGGCTTCTTTGGGGTAGAGCAGCGTCATGGGGTCGAGGGGTTTGGCAATCTCTTCGCCCAGGATGTGGAAAAACTCATCGGGCGTTGCGTCCATGGTAAACTGCATGTAGTAGGGACGTTTTGAGTCGAACCCTTTCAGATGCAGGCGCGGACCGCACTTGATGCGCAGGAAACGTTCCAAGGCTAAGAAGGCATAGCTGCCCAACCAAGGCATCAGACAGTACATCTTGCCGCCCAAGGGCAGCAACCACTGCACACCTATGCCGGAGAGTGTGGCGGCACTGCGGGCTTGTGACAGACGGGCGGCGGCATGCCCCAGCAGATAGGCGTAGTTATCGGTCTCGCGCAACAAGCGGCGCATGCGTTCCAGTATCTTTGTGTGCAGGTCGCCCGGCTCCTCGCCAAAGTAGGCCGGCACGATGCCTTTCACCGGATGGCAGTACACCACATGCCGGGTGCGGTCCACTTCTTCCACCACCCATACCCGTCCGGCAATGGCAATTTTGTCGTTCACGGGGGGCGGTTTCACGATGGTACCCAATTCTTCCGACTCGCAGCGCACGCTGTACTCCTCATTCTCCTGAAACACGGCGTAGAATTTGAAGTTGTTCACGATGCGCTCGCCGGCAAGGCCTATGATGAGGCCGCCGCGTTCGGTCTGCTGGATGTGGTCCGCCTCAATGAGGTGGTGCAGAAGCACACGGAAGTCGCTGGCGGTGATATGGGCGAAATAACTCAGCGTGAGCACGCGCGAAGCCAGTTCGGCGGGCATCATCTCGCCGCCGGAGGCCAGTGTGGCCATGGTCTGATGGTAGAGCAGACTGTAGGGCAGACGACCGGTGCGCGGCGGTTCCACCCACTTCTCTTCAACGTATAGTTGTATGAGGGCGATGGCCTGCAGCAGTTTCCATGGAATGGTCTCGGGCAGCAGGGCGCGGGCCTCGGCATGTTCCTCGCGTATCACGAACCACATCTCAGAGGGTGCTCCGCGCCGTCCCGTGCGCCCCATGCGCTGCAGAAACGACGACACGGTGAAGGGGGCGTCTATCTGGAAAGCACGTTCCAACCGTCCTATGTCGATGCCCAGTTCCAAGGTCGAGGTCGTGCAGATGGTCACGAGGCTCTCGTCTTGCCGCATGACGTCTTCGGCGGTGAGGCGGTAGGAGGTCGAAAGGTTGCCGTGGTGTATCAGGAAACGGTCGGGCTCATGTTTCGCCTCGCAATACTGGCGCAGTGTGGAGGTCACGGCCTCGCACTCCTCGCGCGAGTTGGAGAAGACCAGGCACTTGTGGCCGCGGGTGTGTGCAAAGATGTAGCCCAGACCGGGGTCGGCCGCTTCGGGCGCACGGTCGGTGGGAGCCTCTATGGCACTGTCGGCGGCTGTTGCCGGCAGGGCCTGCTCGCCGCTGTCGGCCTGCGGACCGTTGTTGTAGAAATGCTGCATGGAGATGCGCCACCGGGTGCCGCTGCTCTGTATGCGCGGTATCACGGTGCCTATGCCGGTGTTGGCAGAGAGGAAACGTCCCACTGTCTGGGTGTCGCCGATGGTGGCGGAGAGTCCCACACGTCGTGGCTGGACACCGGCCATGCGGCAGAGCCGTTCTATCAGGCAGAGGGTCTGCCCGCCGCGGTCGCCGCGAAGAAAGGAGTGTATCTCGTCGATCACCACAAAGCGGAGGTCGCCGAAGAGATGGGGTATCTGGGCGTGGCGGTGCAACAGCATGGCCTCTAACGACTCGGGCGTAATCTGCAGAATGCCCGAGGGGTTTTTCATCAATTTCTTCTTGTGCGTCTGCGATACGTCGCCGTGCCAGTGCCATACGGGTATGCCGCTCTCCTCGCAGATGTCGTTCAGACGCACAAACTGGTCGTTGATGAGGGCTTTCAGCGGGGCGATGTAAAGGCAGCCGATGGAGTGGGGCGGCCGCTCCTGCATCAGTGTGATGATGGGGAAGAAGGCGGCCTCCGTCTTGCCGGAGGCGGTGGAGGCACTGAGCAGCACATGCGAGTCGCTGTGGAAGATGGCATCGGCAGCCGCTGCCTGAATGGCACGCAGCTGGGTCCAGCCGCTTTGGTACACATACTGCTGGATGGTGGGGGAGAATCGGTCGAAGATGGTGGAGCTCATGGCGTCACAGCGTGAATTCGGCAAACCGCGGGTCGATGTCTTTGTCGGCATCGTCGGCGGGCAGGGCAAAATGGAAGGCCTCGGCATGCAGCAGAGTGTGAGGGTCGGTGCCGGGCTGCTGTTGCAGGATGTCGAGCAGTTCGATGAAGTCGCGTATCACCTCGCGCGGAGTGATGTGGCTGTCGGCTCCTATGCGGCCGTATTCTATCTTGATGAAGTCGGCAAGGTGTTCCTCGTTCAGCACACGGCGGTATTGGTACAGGTTGGCGTGCATGTCGGCCAATTTCTCCGTCAGCACGAGCATCTCCTCGCTGGTGAGGGGTTGGAGGTGAATGACGGGGGCCTGAAGGTCTTGCATGCCCTGTTGCGAGAACTTCCCTTCCTGGAGGCGGGAGCGCAGCGCCTCGTAGCTGTACACACCGCGGTGGCGGTCTTCTATGCACTGCGGGGTGCCGCTCATGAGGGTGCCTATGTAGCTGGCCTTGCCCTGCAAGGCATCGTTATACATGGCCAGGATGCGTTCGTAGTTGTACTGCCGGGAGATGCTATTAGGTATCTTGTATATGTTCACCAGTTCGTCGATGAAGAGTATCAGACCCTGATAGCCTGCCTGGCGGAAGAAGAAGGCCAGCAGCTTCAGGTATTCGTACCAGTCGGCATCGGTGATGACGACACTCACGCCCAGCTCCTGACGGGCCTCGCTCTTCGTGCCGTATTCGCCACGGAACCATTTCAGCACTTTCCCCTTCAGTTCTTCATCGCCGTCAGTAAAGGCGCGGTAGTAGAGGGTCAGCAGACGGGCGAAGTCGAAACCGTGCACCATCTCGTGCATGGAGCGTATCACCTCCATGATGCGTGTCTCCACCATGGCGGCAAAGTGGGGGTCGTCGGCACCGGTACCCGACTGCAGGGCGGTCTCGGTCTGCACGGTGTTTATCCAGCGGTCCAGCACGGTGGAGAGGGCGCCGCCCTCGGGGCGCGACTTCACGCTCAGGTTCTTTATCAGTTCGCGGTAGGTGGCGAGACCCTGTCCTTGATTGCCGTGCAGACGGCGTTCGGGCGACAGGTCGGCATCCACCACTACGAAGTTGCGGTCCATCACGTAGTTGCGCACGGTCTGCAGCAGGAACGACTTTCCGCTGCCGTATTTTCCTACGATAAAGCGGAAGGAAGCACCTCCTTCGCTCACTATCTCCACATCGTGGAGCAGCGCCTCTATCTCCTGGCGGCGTCCCACGGTGATGTAGGGGAGGCCGATGCGTGGCACCACGCCGCCTTTGAGCGAGTTGATTACGGTCTGTGCAATCCGGCGCGGCATCTTGGCTGCGGTAGGGTTCTCGGTATTCATGTGTCTGTCAGTTGTCTCTGGTCATTTTGGCTTTTACGTCGTCTGTGTAGTCGCTTATCAGGAAGGGACCGCTGCCGTCGTCATCGATCACGATGTCGCCCAGTTCCTCCATCATCTTCTCGTTGATGCCTTCCGTCATTACGCCAAGCGGCACGTGGATGGTGCGCAGATAGCCGCTCCAGTCGCCACCCTCGGTCAGCAGCAGCAGGAACTGCTCCTCGGCAGGGGTGAAGAAGGTCGCGGCCGAAGTGGGGGGTGGCACGGGGTCTGACGCTGTGGGCGCGCTCGTGGCGGGTTGCGGCTGCAGGGGCTCTTCAGGGGCATCGCCCACTTTTTCCTCATCGGTGAGCAGCGCTTCCTTCACGGCTTCGGCATCTTCCCGTATGCGGCGCAGTTTGCTGAAGTCCACCTCAATTTTGGGACGGGTGGCCTCGGCTTTCTCCTTCATGAAGTCGGCGACGGTGAGACGGACGGCTTCTTTCAGCGCTTCGTCTTGCAGACGGGCTTTAATCTTGATGCTCACACCCAGCGCCAATCGCAGTTGGCGGTCGCACTCATGCACCGTGTCGCTGAGCAGCGGGTAGACCTGCGAACGGCGGTCGTCGGCATAGTAGTCGATTATCCACAGGCCGTTCCTGAGCACATATTTCCGGCGGGGTGAGATTTCAAACACGCTGTCGGGCTTTTCTTCCGGCTCATAGAAGACGGCTTCGGTGAAGGGGGTGTAGTAGTGCTTGTGTATCTTGCCGATGCACAGCTGGTCGAATGTACACTTGTATCGCCTCTCTAAGATGCGGGCTGCTCCCTTGAGGCACCGTCCTGCCACGACGAGGCTGTCTTTGGCGTGCCGTTTGTAGAGGGCACCACCCTTGATGTCGTACCGCAGCAGCGGCTCCATGATTGTGTAGAACGTCTCATCGCTCAGCTTCTCGTAGTTGGCAAGGGCGAGCGCTCGCTTGTCGGTGTCTGTCTCGCTGGCGAAATAGTGTTCTTTCATGTTGTGAAGGCCGTAGTACATCACGAAGTCTTTTATCCAGCGGCTCAGACGGTCTCTGAAGCCTTTTTCGATATAGTGGGCGTACAGGTCTTCGAGTATCGTGAGTCCTTCTTCCGCATTGTCCACACCCACCAGCATCAGCGTCTCGTATATGTACACCAGCAGGTAGGAAGTTGACATCTCCGGGTAGCTGCCTCTGCGCAGCAGGGTGCGGAAGGTGAAGTAGGTGCGCATCTGCAGGATGCTCATGCTGGAGTAGGTGGGCATGTAGGAGTTGAAATTGGCATTGTCGGCGAAGGAGGCTTCGTAGTGTGCCATGGCAAGGGCTTGGTAATAGAAACTCTTGTCGCGGGCATTCCACCTGTCGCGCTGACACATCTCGTATAGCGTCCTGATTTCCTTCGGTGCATTGATTACGTTGTCCGACCCGTATTTGATGCCTACGGTATCACCAGGTTCCACGACATCCCAATAGTGGTTGCCGTCGCGCTCGTTGAAGCCGTCGGTCCACGCATCTTCCATTTGCTCCATGTCTTCATAATGGAGCGGAAGGTCGGTGTAGCTGTCTTCGTGATTCCAGTCGTGCATGCCTGATGATTTCGCTTTTTCCTGCAATGATACGGTTTTTTTATGGTTGCAGCGGCTCCTGCTCCGTTTTTTTATGCTTGTGCGGTTTATTTGTCTCGCTTCCAGGCGCGCACGGCATTGCCCTGCGGGTCGGTCACGCGCAGGCGCAGCATACCGCCGTTGTGGTCGAAGTAGCGCACCTCTACATGATGAAGGCCCTTGCGGAGGGCTTGCTGGCATACCTCCTCGTGGGGCGACTGCTCGCGGTCGTTGTCCACCACCATGTTGCCGTCTATCTTCAGCCAACTGCCGTCGTCGCTCATCAGGGCGAAGGTGTAGATGCCGTCGGCGGGGATGTCGATGTAGCCGGTGATGATGAGCCCGATGTTGCCGCTCACACCCTTGGGGATGCATACCTCATCGATGCAGTAGGTGCCCTGCAGGGGTGCCTTGTCTATAAGGGCGCATTTCACGCCGGGGAAGGCGTGCCAGGCGGCGATGAGTCCATCTTCTGTATCGCCATGGGTGCGTACGGGCTCCAAGAGTCCCTGCTTCACCATTTCGGCTTTCACGGTCTCGCCGGGCTGTCCGTCGGGCGAGAAGGTGCGCAGCATAAAGTGGGTGGTCTGGTCCACGGTGAGGGGACCGTCGTAGCGTGCCGACTGGATGGTGGGGAAACTGCCGTCGGTGGTGTAGCGCACCTCCACGGTGGGGTCTTTGCTCGTCACGGTCAGCGTGCCCTCATGGGTGAAGACATTCACGTTGCTGAAACCGTCCAGATTAGGGGTGCGGTAGGGCACGCCGAGGCGGTTCAACAGGCGGAAGTGGGTGGTGAGACGGTTGAAGAAGTCGGCGAAGTCTCTCCTCTCGGGTTTGCTCCATGCCAGTTCGGCGAGGGCGAGCGCACGTGGGAAGTAAGTGTGCAGCATGCGCTCCCGGGTAGGTATCCATTCTGCCCATACGTTGCCTTGCACGCCCAGTATGTGCCGTTTCTGTTCGGCGCTGAGCGTGGCAGGCTGCAGTTCATATTCATAGACGCTCTGCAGACTGGTCTTTTCTTCGCCGGCAGAGAAGTAGAAGGGCGATATGGGACAGAAGATGACATCGTTGCCCTGTGCCGTGGCATCGGCTACGGCGGTGGGTGCCCAGGTGCGCCACCAGGTGAGGGTGGCTGTCTTGGAGAGACCGCCTTCTATAATCTCGTCCCAGCCTAACATTTTGCGGCCTTTCTTGTTGATGAAGCCTTCCATCTCGTGGATGAACCACGATTGCAGCTCATCTTCGTCTTTCAGGTTCTTTTCCTTGATGCGGCGCTGGCAGTCGGGGCATTTCTTCCAGTTTATCTTCTCCACCTCGTCGCCGCCGATGTGTACATAGGAATAGGGGAAGAGGGGTATCACCTCGTCCCAGACATCGCGGCAGAACTGGAGGGCCTTGTCCTTGCCGGGGCAGAGAGGTGAGGAGAAAACGGCTCCCCAGCCCACTTGTGCAAAGCACGACAGACCCTCGTAGTAGGTAATGGCGCTGAGGAAGTGGCCGGGCATGTCTATCTCAGGCACGATCTCTATGCCGCGTGTCCGGGCAAAGGCCACCACTTCGCGGATGTCGTCCTGGGTGTAGTAACCGCCGTAGACGGTATCGTTGCCTGTCACACGCATGTTCTTGGCGGGCAGCAACCGCGAGGGGTTGTCTTCGGTCTTGGCCAACTGCATGCAGATGCTGTCTTGGTTGTTGTAGTGGCGCCAGGCGCCTTTCTCCGTGAGCAGCGGGTATTTTTTTATCTCTATGCGCCACCCTTGGTCGTCGGTGAGATGCCAGTGGAAACGGTTCAGCTTGTACATGGCCATCAGGTCGATCACTTCCTCCACTTCGGCCTTTGTGAAGAAGTGGCGTGAGCAGTCGAGGTGGAAACCGCGCCAGTCGAAACGGGGACTGTCGGTGATGCGCACATATTGCATCTCTTTCTCTGCTGCCATCTGCCGCAGTGTGGCGATGCCGTTCACCACGCCGGCATAGTCGCGGCCTTCTATCAGCACGCCGTTGCCGTCGACGGTAAGGCGGTAACTGCCGGTCTTTCCCTTGTAGCCTAAGGCGAGCCGTATGTCACCGGTCTTGCCTTGTATGGCGGTGCCCTTTACACCCTGCAGGCGTTCAAGGCTTTGGCTCAGGTAGAGGGCGGCTCCTTGCAGATCGGCTTTGGTGTAGCCTATGCGCGGGTTGGCGGGCAGGGTGTAGCTGCCTTGCTGCCAACTGAGTTGGTCGGGTATGGGTACGATGTCGGTTTTTGCCGTCAGGGCGGCGCATGCCGTCAGGGCGATGCACAGCAAGAGGGGTCGGTAGTGTTTCATGGGATTTGTCTTGTTGTTTTTGTTTTTGCTGCGAAGGTATAAAAAATAATCGAGATAAGGAAAAATGATGTGTGATGTTTGGAGAAAACTGCCTG
>CAJONT010000006.1 GCA_905235975.1 uncultured Prevotella sp. | reverse complement strand
GTGTGCGGTGCGTACGGGACTCGAACCCGTGACCTCCTGCGTGACAGGCAGGCATTCTAACCAGGCTGAACTAACGCACCTCACGTAGTTTTCTGAATTGCGGATGCAAAGGTATGGATAATTTTTGTAAAAACCAAAAAATCACCTGACTTTTTACAAAAAAAATTGCATCATCCATGCATCGCAGAAGAAATCATCCTTTTGCAGCCACTTTTTCAAGTCGGCAGTATGCACAAAACCCACCTTCTCGAAGAGCGCCCTTGAAGGGATGTTCTGGCAGTCGACCAAGGCATACACCTGATTGAGGTGGCATATCTGCTTGCTGTAGTGCAGCGCCTGTTTGAGTGCAGCAGCGGCATAGCCGTTTCTTCGGAAGGGTTTCGCCACCACCACCCCTATTTCCGCCCTTGCGTGCCTTGGGTCGAAATTGAAGATGTCGAGGAGCCCCACCCTCTCGCCGTTGCTGTTCTGCATGACGAGCCTCACCTGCTTGTCGGTATAGATATCGGCGGCATTGTTGACGATGTATTCCGTGAGCACAGACCTTGAATAAGGCACGTTGGTGGCTCCCACATCCCAGAGCTGCCTGTCGTTCTCTATGTCGTAGAGGAAATCCAGGTCGTCGGGTTCCAGTGCACGGAGCGTGATTTCAGGCAACGGGTGGTTCATTTAATGGCAATCACCTCCTCGGCGGTGATGATGGTTTTGTTGTAAGGATTATAGAATCCCATGGCCACATTGGGCACGGGTTGCGTTTCGAAGATGTCGAGTATGGCCGCATAGCTGAAGGCATCGATGTCGTAGACGATGTACTTCTGGTTTTTCGTGTCCATACCTTCCAGCATGGAGAGGTGCCCCATGGGCATGGTACGCTCGTTGCCTGCCACAAATTCGCCGGAGAGGCCCTTTCTGCGGCACAGTTTCCGACACTGTGTGAGTGTGGAGACCGAGCCGATAAAGATATAGTCGGGTTCTCTCTTGCGTCTCGGGCTGAAGAAGCCCAGCGCCTTGCGCATGCGCGAGGTCACCATCTGTATGAGCGCAAGTGTGGCCTTGAGGTAGATGGCAATATGGATGGGAATGGTAATCAGGAAGCTTGAGCTGCGGTAATGTTTCTTGAAGAAGATGGTCATGGCCCCATAGAACACATGGACATACCTGAACGAAGACTTCTGTGTGCTCTCGCCCTTGAAATGGAGGATGGTCTCAGGGATGTACCAATTGTGGTAGCCCGCCTTTATCATTCTGTACGACAGGTCGATATCCTCCCCATACATGAAGAAGTCTTCATCGAGCAGCCCAATCTTCTTCAGCACCTCGGTGCGCATCATGCAGAAAGCCCCGCTCACCACCTCGATTTCCACCGTTTCATCCCACGGCAGGTAGCCCATGTAATAGTGTCCGAACCTACGGCTGTTGGGGAATCGTTTGCACAGTCCCACCATTTTGTAGAAAGCCGTCATGGGCGTGGGCAATCCCCGTCGCGATTCCGCCGCCTTCTCGCCGTCGGACCTCAGCATTTTCACTCCCACGGTGCCGGCATCGGGGTGTTCCTCCATAAAGTTGAGCACATTGCGTATGGCATCCTCCCCCACGATGGTATCGGGGTTGAGGAGGAGCACGTACTCGCCCTCGCACTGCCTGATAGCGATATTGTTGGCCCTTGCGAAGCCCAGGTTATGGTTGCTCTCCACGCACACCACATTGGGGTATCTGGCGGAGATATGCTCCACGCTGTTGTCGCGTGAGTGGTTGTCGACGACGAACACCTCGGCCTCAATATCCTTGAGTGCCTTGTAGACGCTGTCAAGGCACTGGTAGAGGTAATGCTTTACGTTGTAGCTTACGATGATGACAGAAAGCTTCATTTCAGATTTTCGTTATTGTCAGGAGGCGTCACTTCGGCCTCGCAGCGTCCCATGGAAGGATAGACAAAGAAAAGACAGATGAAAAGGATGACGGCCAGATAGAAGAACGCCACTTTGCCGAAGACGATGTAGCACACCGTGTTGAGCACCATAGGCACGCAGAGCATGGCCATTCTGAGAGCGCCCCACCGCAGGAGCGCCTTTTCCTTGTGTTGGCAGAGCGACTGCGCCACCCCCTTCCACTTGAAGAGTCGCAGCGCCACGGGAATGGCACACAAGGTGAGCAGTTCCATCACCACCGTGATGTAGAATTCGGTCACCGTGTCCACCTTCCACAGATCGGCAGAGACGGCCCCCGTCTCTTTCAGTGCGAGCAGGGCAGCACAAAAAGCCGCCGATGCGAAGAGCACCGTTTTAAGCATCATACACGTCTTTTTCATTGTCTGCAAATCATGAAATCACTTGCCGAAGGGAATTCTGTTGACGATGGACCTTCCGAGAGTCACCTCGTCGGTATACTCCAGTTCATTGCCCACGGAGATGCCCCTTGCGATGAGCGACAGCTTCACCTCATAGGGTTCCAGTTTCCGTGAGATGTAGAAATTGGTGGTGTCGCCTTCCATCGTGCTTCCAAGTGCCAGTATGACCTCGTTGATGCCCCCTTTCGCCACCCTTTCGACGAGTGAGTCGATTTCGATGTCGGAGGGTCCCACCCCATCGAGTGGAGAGATGACACCCCCCAGCACATGATAGCGTCCGTGGAACTGCTGAGTATTTTCCACCGCCATGACATCCTGGATATTCTCGACCACACAGATGGTGGAGGTGTCGCGCCGAGGGTCGGCACATATTTCGCACGTGTCGTTATCGCTGATATTGTGGCACACGTGACAGAATTTCACTTCGCTGCGCATTTTGGTTATGGCGGAAGCGAAGCCGTTCACCTCGTCTTCCGTTTGTCGCAACAGATGAAGCACCAGCCGGAGCGCAGTCTTCCGGCCGATGCCTGGTAGTTTAGAGAACTCCCCCACCGCCCTTTCGAGCAATGAGGATGGATATTGCTGAAACATCCGTTATCTTTCGAAGTAGATGCCGAATCCTACTCGCAGTCCCACATTGGAGTATTTGCTGTGGTTGTTTAACGACTGCTCATAGAAGATGGACGGTTCGATGCATACAGTGCGGTTGAGGAAGAAGGCATACCCCACTTCGACAGCCGGCATCAAATCGTTGTAGTCGTGGTTGGCATGCTTGTACTTCACGCCCAGTCCGAGAAAGATGCCATTCTGTTCGATGTAGTAGCGTCCGCCCAGGCCTATTGAGAACATGTCGGGTGTCGGATCGTCGCCACCCACATGGTTGTAACCCACGTTGGTGAGCAGCATGACGTTGTCCATGAAGAAGTAGCCTACCTGACCGTTCACACCGAGGCTGATGTCGGAGGAACCGTTGTAGTTGAGGTCAATCCCCGAGAGGGAAGCCCCCACATAGAATTTGTCGAACTGGAAAGGAGTTGTTGACGACCCGAAGTCGGAAGAACTCCAGGAGTAGTTCCTTTGATTCTGCGCCTGTGAGGCAACAGCCACAAAGATGGTCATGACGAGCGTAGCAAATAATCTCTTCATAATCTCTAAAAAATGTTGTTATATATCCTTAATCACTTATTTAACGCATCTTTAGCCTCATTATTGTGTTTCCATCGGAAGAACCACACCAATGACACCAGAATCACTACAGCGATGAGACCATAGCCCACCGCAGTGGGAATGTATTTGCCGAACGCCTGCGGACTGAGAAAGAGGAAGCCAGTACTTACAGTGGTCATGAAGAGTGCGGGCACGAGAGAAACGACATACAATTTCTTTTGCTTCACGAGATACACCGTGATGGCCCAAAGCATAAAGACGGAAAGCGTCTGGTTGGTCCATCCGAAATACTGCCAAATGGTGTTGAATCCGTCGGGATTCTCCATCTGCCAGATGAGGACGGCGAGCGCCATTCCGAAAATGGGCAGACAGATGAGGAAACGCTTCGGTATGGACCGCTGTTCCACACCCAATGCCGATGCGATGATAAGACGCGCACTGCGGAGAGCCGTATCGCCACTGGTGATAGGAGCAGCCACCACACCCAGTACGGCGAGGATACCTCCGAAAAGTCCCAGCCATCCGTTGCAGATATAACTCACTACGTTGGGTGCTGTGAAATACTGTACGAGCGTCTTTCCGTTCTCGCCACCCACCTGACTGAGGAATGCGGCTGCGACATCGGGCGACACGAGCTCCTTCCATCCACCGTAGTAGAAGAAATAGGACGATGCGGTGGCCCATACGAGCGCCACAAGTCCCTCGGTAATCATCGACCCGTAGAAGATGGGGCGTCCCATGCGTTCACTCTTCATGCAACGCGCCATAAGCGGGCTCTGTGTAGCATGGAATCCGCTGATGGCGCCGCACGCGATGGTGATGAAGAGGCAGGGGAAGACAGGGTTCTTTGCGATGAAAGAATCCACTCCGAGCAGTTGCGCCGGTGTGAGTCCGGCAACCGGTTCGTTCATGTTCAGTTCGGCAGCCGGTGTCCACACTTCAGGCAGTGCCGGCCATTTGAGGAAGAGCATCACGAGGAGTCCTAATGCCATGAAGAGCAGGGAAATGGCGAAGAGGGGATAGACGCGGCCTATCAGTTTGTCGATGGGCAGCATCGTGGCGAAGATATAATAGACAAAGATAAGTCCCACCCACCAGATGATTCCTATCGGTGCCATTCCTTGCAGCAAGAGTGCGGGGCTATAGACGAAGACCGCACCTACAAGAATGAGCAGCAGTACGGTGACGCACAGCAAGATAATGCGTGTGGTCTTACCGAGATAGAGGCCTATGATTTCCGGCTGGTTGGCTCCTTTATGGCGAATGGACAGCATACCCGAGAAGTAGTCGTGCATGGCACCGGCAAAGATACAGCCCAACACAATCCACAAATAGGCGCCCGGTCCGTACCATGCGCCCATAATGGCACCGAAGATAGGTCCTGTGCCTGCGATGTTAAGGAACTGAATCATGAAGATTCTCCAATTGGGCATAACGATGTAGTCCACGCCATCGGCCATAGCCACAGCCGGTGTAATTCTGTCGTCGGGTCCTACAATGCGCTCCACGAACTTGCCGTAGATCAAATAACCCAGGACGAGTGCGACCAAACTTAATAGAAATGATATCATTTTAAAAAAATAAGAGATTTTAATTATTAGAGTGCAAACTTACACAAAAATAAGCAAATGCGGCAACATCATGCGGAAAAATGCACATTTTTTATATAAATCTCCCGACGAGACACGTTGGGCGCGTTTTGCGCAACCGCTAAAAAAACAAAAAGAACGGACATTCGGCAGATATTTCAGGAAAAAAATGTAATTTTGCAAAGATTATGCGCAAGATTATCCTGACAGCCTGCTTAGCCCTTGTGGTTATGCACCTTAGCGCCCAGACCCCCAAGCGAGAGGTCCGGGCCGTATGGCTCACCACCCTGAGCAGCCTTGACTGGCCAGCTACCAAGGCCACCAATTCGACGACAAGAGAACGCCAGAAGCGACAGTTGTGCGACATTCTCGACAAGTTGGCCGCCGCCAACATCAACACCGTGTTGCTTCAGACCCGCATACGTGCCACCACCCTTTATCCGAGCGAGTATGAGCCCTGGGACGCCTGTCTGACGGGCAAGGCCGGCCAATCGCCCGGCTACGACCCACTCCAGTTTGCCATCGAAGAGTGCCACCGTCGCGGCATGGAGCTCCACGCCTGGATAGTGGCCATTCCCGTGGGCAAATGGAATGCCGCAGGGTGTTCACAGCTCAACAAGCGCTATCCTTCGCTCCTGCGCAAGATAGGCGACGAAGGATTCATGAATCCTGAGAAGTCGCAAACCGGCGACTACATTGCCAAGCTGTGCCAGGAGATTGTGAGCCGTTACGACGTGGACGGCATCCATCTCGACTACATCCGCTATCCGGAGACCTGGAAGCAGACGGTGAGCAAGAGCGAAGGGCGCCACAACATCACCCAGATAGTGCGCCGCATACACAGTGCCATCAAGAGCCAGAAGCCATGGGTGAAACTGAGCTGCTCGCCTTTGGGCAAGTTCGACAACCTGTCGCGCTACGACAGCCGTGGGTGGAATGCCTACAACACGGTGTGCCAGGATGCCCAGGGCTGGCTTCGCGAGGGCATCATGGACGAGCTTTTCCCCATGCTCTACTTCCGCGACAACAATTTCTACCCCTTTGCCATCAACTGGCAGGAGAACAGCTACGGGCGCATCATAGCCTCCGGTCTCGCCATTTGGCTGCTGTCGCGCAACGAGAACAACTGGCCCCTGACCGACATCACGCGTGAGATAGAAGTGTCGCGCCAGCTCGGTCTGGGTCACTGCTACTTCCGCAGCCGCTTTTTCACCGACAACACCAAGGGTCTGTATACCCACATGAAGAATATGACCGACCGCTACCCTGCCCTCGTGCCCGCCATGACGTGGGAGCGCGACGAGCAGCCCGACGCCCCCCGCGACCTGAAGGTGACACTTGAGGGCGACGTAGCAGTGCTGAAGTGGCTATCGGGTGTGGACCACAGCGGCGGCCCCTACCTTACCTATAACGTGTATGCCTCGCACGACTGTCCCGTGGACATCAACGATGCGCGCAACCTGATAGCCAGTCGTGTGCAGGGCAATCAGATTAGCATAGGCGGAGAAAACGGGCAGCACTACTATGCCGTGACCGCGATGGACCGCTACGGCAACGAGAGTGGCGCACTGCAGAGCCACATTCTGTCGAAGCAGGAGATAAAACTGCTGAAGAACGACGGTCGCCGACTGCAGTTGCCCACAGACCAGGAGTTGCGCACGGGCGACTACTTGATTGTGGAAAGCCTGGTAGGCAACGTGCTGATGTCGCGTCCCAAGACGACCGATTATCTTGACATCCGCAGGCTGAAAGACGGTGTGTACACCCTCCGTGTGCAAAACAAGCGCAACAAGAAGCAATCGCGCCGCTTAGGCACCTTCATGATCAGGCGACAAGAAGAATAGGCAGGTTCCTCGGGTTCGTTTCGGTCGTTTTTTGCTTTTATTCGAGGGCAAAAATCGCCTCGACATAATGAAGGTGTGTTCTATTAATTCTGAAAAATTTGAAGGCAGTGTTCCATCGGTTTTGTTTCGGTCGCTTTTTGCTTTTATTCGGTGCAAAGCGTCAAGTCTCATCAGTTGTGTAGCC
>CAJONT010000005.1 GCA_905235975.1 uncultured Prevotella sp. | reverse complement strand
CTGACCGCCATCTATCATTGGCTGTTCGTTCCCCTCACACTGGGACTCGCTCTCATCATGGGAATCATGGAGACTTATTATTACCGGACGAAGGACGAATTCTGGAAACGCACCTCGCAATTCTGGCAAAAACTCTTCGGCGTGAACTTCGCCATGGGTGTGGCCACCGGTATCATACTGGAATTTGAGTTCGGTACCAACTGGAGCAACTACTCTTGGTTCGTGGGCGATATCTTCGGCGCTCCACTTGCCATCGAGGGCATCGTGGCCTTCTTCATGGAGTCTACCTTCGTGGCTGTGATGTTCTTCGGATGGAAAAAGGTGTCGCCGGGATTCCACCTCACTTCCACTTGGCTCACAGGACTCGGTGCCACCATCTCGGCATGGTGGATTCTCGTGGCCAATTCATGGATGCAGTATCCGGTGGGATGTGAATTCAATCCCGACACCATGCGCAACGAGATGGTGTCGTTTGCCGATGTGGCCCTCTCTCCTTTCGCTATCGACAAGTTCTGCCACACGGTCACCTCGGCGTGGATCATCGGCGCCATCTTCACCGTCGGTGTGTCGGGATGGTACCTGCTCAAGAAACGTGAACAGAAAATGGCGGTCGAAAGTATGAAGATTGGCGCAGTCGTGGGTCTCGTGGCCTCGCTGCTCGCTGCTTTCTCCGGCGACCATGCCGGCTATACCATCGCCAAGGTGCAGCCCATGAAGATGGCTGCCATGGAGGCGCTCTACAATGGAGGCGAAGACCAGGGCCTTACCGTCATCTCGGCATTGAATCCGTTTGCACAGCCCGACTATGCCAATGAGGAGGCTGCTCCGCTGAAGATAGACATCCCCTATGCGCTCTCTTTCATGGCTACGCACGACTTCCACGGCTTCGTGCCCGGTGTCAATGACATCATCAAGGGTGGCTATACCATGCCCGACGGACAGATTGCCCTCCCGTTGTCAGAAAAGATTGAACGGGGCCAGAAGGCCATCGCGGCACTCGGTGAGTACAAGAAGCTGAAGACGGAGAATGGAGATCCTGCGAAAATCGAGGAGACAAAAAATGTGCTGCTCGAAAACATGCCTTACTTCGGATACGGATACATCAGGAGTGCTGACGAGATTGTACCGTTCATACCCATCAACTTCTGGGCTTTCCGCGTCATGGTGGGGCTGGGCTGCCTCTTCATCCTTTTCTTCGCTGTGACAATCTTCTTCATCTACAAGAAAGACATTACGGCCATCAGATGGTGGCATGTGCTGGGCATAGCCCTCATCCCGCTGGCATACGTGGCAAGCGAGTCGGGATGGCTTGTGGCTGAGTTCGGACGCCAGCCCTGGACCATACAGGATATGATGCCCACGTGGATTGGTGTGAGCGACCTGGGTTCCAATACCGTCATGCTCACCTTCTTCATCTTCCTCTTGCTCTTCACGGCACTGCTCGCTGTGGAGATAAACATCCTTCTCAAGCAGATAAAAAAAGGACCGAAACATTCTACTAACGAATAACACACGACCGACATGACATATGAATTTTTGCAACAATATTGGTGGTTCCTCGTGTCGCTCCTCGGCGCACTGCTCGTCTTCCTGATGTTCGTGCAGGGAGCCAATTCGCTCATCTTCTCTTTGGGACGGACGGAAGAGGAACGGCGGCTGGTGGTCAACTCCACAGGACGCAAGTGGGAGTTTACCTTCACCACGCTCGTCACCTTCGGAGGCGCCTTCTTCGCTTCATTCCCCCTCTTCTACAGCACCAGCTTTGGAGGCGCCTATTGGCTGTGGATGATCATTCTCTTCTCTTTCGTACTGCAGGCTGTGAGCTATGAGTTCCAAAACAAACTCGGCAACATTTTCGGTACGAAGACCTTCCAGTGGTTCCTTATCGTGAACGGCATCCTCGGACCGCTCCTTCTCGGAGGCGCCGTGGCCACCTTCTTCAACGGCTCCAACTTCGTGGTCGACAAGATGAGCATCACCGACGGCATGCAGCCTGTCATAAGCAGGTGGGCCAATGCCAGCCATGGTCTCGATGCCCTCCTCGACCCGTGGAATCTGGTGTTCGGACTCAGCGTGTTCTTCCTGGCACGCGTGCTCGGTGTGCTCTATGTGATGAACAATGTGAACGACGAGAACATACGCTCACGGGGCAGTGTGAGATTGGTGGGTGCCGTGGTGCCCTTCCTCGTGCTCTTCCTCGCCTTCCTGGTGCGCACCCTGGTTAAAGAAGGCTTCGCCTACGACCCAGCCACAGGTGTCATCATGATGGAACCCATGAAGTATCTCCACAATTTCATCGATATGTGGTACCTCACCATCGTGCTGCTTGTGGGTGTGGTGCTCTTGCTCTATGGCGTGATACGCACCATCGTGAGCAAGACCTATGTGGGTGGCATCTGGCCCGCAGGCATCGGCGTGGTGCTCGTGGTGCTCGTGCTGCTGCTCTGTGCCGGATGGAACAACACGGCCTATTATCCTTCCAATGTCGACCTGCAGTGCAGCCTCACGATAGCCAATAGCTGCAGCTCTGAATTCACCCTCCGCACCATGGCGGTGGTAAGCCTCCTCATTCCTTTTGTCTTGGCTTATATCGTCTATGCATGGTGGTCGATCGACAAGAAAAAACTCGACAAGGAGGAGTTGAACGAGGGTGGCCACGCTTATTGATGAACAATGAGAAGATTCCTTTGTTTCACTATATGGTGCTGGGCATGTGTCTTTGTGGCACATGCCCAGAGCACCTATTACGCCATAGAGGAAATCACGCTCGATGCTGACACTTTGTTGGAAGAAGTCGATACATTGGCGTGGGATGACGAATGGCAAACCGACACCGTTTTGGTCGATTCGGCAGCGGTCGACTCCGTATGGACAGGACACCGTATTTGGCAAAACGATTCTATACGGGCGCGCGTCAGACTGCACACCACACACGGGGATATATGCCTGGAACTCTACAACGAGACACCGCTGCACCGCGACAACTTCCTGCGGTTGGTAGAGGACGGCTTCTACGACGGCATCCTCTTCCACAGGGTGATACGCGATTTTATGATACAGGCGGGCGACCCTGCCAGCAAACACGTCGAGCCGGGACAGGAACTGGGCGAGGAGGACGACTCGTGTACGATAGAGGCAGAAATCAGGTTCCCGAAAATCTTCCACAAGCGGGGTGTGCTGGCTGCGGCAAGAGAAGCCGATATGGTGAACCCCCAGCGCAGGTCGTCATGCCATCAGTTCTACATCGTTTGTGGACGACGTTTCAACGAAAAACAACTCAACATGACGCAGCAGCGTCTCGACCAGAACACCCATGGCACGGTGACCCTTCCCCCGGAGGTGAGAGATTATTACAAGAAGGTAGGGGGGACGCCGCATCTTGACGGACAGTATACCGTCTTCGGTGAGGTGACAGAAGGCATGAACATCGTATTGGCCATCAGTTATCTGGATACCGACCCTGACGACCGACCCTTCCGCGATGTGCGCATCCTGAAAGCCACTGTCGAGCAATAGCCGCGACATAACAGGTTATAGGTGGGTTCTATTCATTATGTCGAGGCGATTTTTGTCTTTTAGTCGAGGGCAAAGTGTAAGTTTCAGAAGGCGTGTAGCGGG
>CAJONT010000004.1 GCA_905235975.1 uncultured Prevotella sp. | reverse complement strand
TTTGCGGCGTTTTAGATGCAATAGAATATGGCTCTATTTGGATTATTTGGAAAGAAAAACAAAGAAACGCTCGACAAAGGTTTGGAAAAAACCAAAACGAGCTGGTTTGACAAACTCACGAAAACCATCGCGGGAAAGTCAAAAGTTGACGACGAGGTGCTCGACGACCTCGAAGAGGTGCTCATCACGTCTGACGTGGGAGTAGACACTACTCTGAAAATCATCGAAAGAATTGAACAGCGCGTGGCACGCGACAAATACGTGTCGACAAAAGAGCTGAATTCCATCTTGCGGGAGGAAATAGCTGCCCTCCTCGAGGAGAATAATACCGACGACATGGACGACTGGGACTTGCCCTCCTCGCACAAACCGTATGTGATTCTCGTCGTCGGCGTAAACGGTGTGGGAAAGACCACCACGATAGGTAAACTGGCCTACCAGTTTAAAAAAGCCGGCAAAAAGGTCTATATCGGTGCCGCCGACACTTTCCGCGCCGCTGCTGTCGACCAACTCTGCATCTGGGGCGAAAGGGTAGGGGTGCCCGTGGTGAAACAGAAGATGGGAGCCGACCCGGCCTCCGTGGCCTTCGACACACTCAACTCCGCCAAAGCCAACGGCGCCGACGTGGTGCTTATCGACACCGCAGGACGACTGCACAACAAAGTGGGCTTGATGAATGAGCTCAAGAAAATAAAAGACGTGATGAAGAAAGTGCTGCCCGAGGCACCCGATGAGGTGCTCCTCGTTCTGGACGGCAGCACAGGACAGAACGCTTTCGAACAGGCTAAGCAGTTCTCGTCGGTCACACACATCACCAGCCTCGCCATCACCAAACTCGACGGCACGGCAAAAGGCGGCGTCGTAATCGGCATCAGCGACCAGCTCAAGGTGCCTGTGAAGTATATCGGACTGGGTGAAGGAATGGAAGACCTGCAGCTCTTCAACAAATTCCAGTTTGTAGACTCTCTCTTCGGTGAATAAACAATGAAGGCGAAGAGGGTGGATGTCATCACGATGGGATGCTCGAAGAATCTCGTCGACAGTGAGCTGCTAATGAAACAGCTCGATGCAAACGGCTTTGAATGTGTGCACGACAGCGACGACCCGCAAGGGGAAATCGTCGTGGTGAATACGTGCGGATTCATAGCCGATGCCAAGATGCAAAGCATTGAAACCATTCTCCAACTGGCTGAGGAAAAGAAGGAGGGAAGGATAAGGCGGCTCTATGTCATGGGCTGCCTGTCGCAGCGCAACAAAGCTGAACTGGAAAAGGAAATTCCGGAGGTAGACAAGTATTACGGAAAATTCGACTACAAACAGCTCCTGTATGACCTCGGAAAGGCTGAAATAGCCTCGTGCAGCGGACAGCGTATCATTACTACGCCGCCCCATTATGCCTATATCAAAATCAGTGAGGGATGCGACAGGCATTGTGCCTACTGCGCCATCCCGCTCATCACCGGACAGCATCAGAGCCGGCCGCAAGATGAAATCCTCAACGAGGTGAGACAGCTGGTGGGGCAGGGCGTAAGGGAGTTTCAGGTTATCGCACAGGAACTGACCTATTATGGGGTCGACCTCAACGGACAACGGCAAATCGCACAACTCATCTCGCGGATGGCCGATATTCCTGGTGTAGAGTGGATTAGACTGCATTATGCCTATCCGGCACAGTTCCCCTACGAACTGCTCGACGTAATGAGAGGAAAAGACAATGTGTGCAAATATATCGACATCGCCTTGCAACATGTGGCCGACCATGTGCTCACGGATATGCGACGCAACTTCAGCAAGCAGCAGACGATTGACTTGATTAATACGTTTCGCGAAAGGGTGCCCGGCATCCATTTACGCACCACACTCATGGTGGGCTATCCCGGTGAGACCGATGAAGATTTCAACGAACTGCTCGATTTCGTGAAATGGGCACGCTTCGAGCGGATGGGGGCCTTCGCCTATTCGGAGGAGGAAGATACCTATAGCGCCATACATTTCAACGACAATGTGCCGGAGGAGGTGAAGGAACAAAGACTCGACCGCCTCATGAATATTCAGCAGCGCATCAGCGAGGAAATAGAGGCGGAAAAGATTGGGCAGACACTGAAAGTGGTGGTCGACAGGAGAGAGGGTGACTTTTACGTGGCAAGGTCGGAGTTCTCATCGCCAGAGGTCGACCCGGAAGTACTCATACCGGTGGAGGAAGGCAGGTTGGAAGTGGGCCATTTCTATCAAGCATTGGTCTACGATGCAACAGAATTCGATGTCTATGCCTCCGTCCTGAAAAAGGAATCGCATACCGCGTAAGATTTTTAAGATGACAAAACTTTCACCTCGACGATATGAATAACAAGGATTTTCTATCCGGTCTTTCCCAGAAATGGGGCGCTTCGGTCAACGACACAAGAAAAAGAGTCGACAACATTGTCCGTGTCTTGGGCGAGATTTTCGACGACGGCTCTCCCGTGGCCATCGAGGGCCTCGGCGTTTTTGTCGTCATCAAATACAAAGAGAGCATCGTCGTTGACAGCAAAAACCGGCGTATGCTTGTGCCGCCACGGATGGAACTTTCGCTGCTCCAAAGGGAGCAGTTGCCCAAAGTGGCTGCAATCGACGAAAAGGGAGTGGCAGAGAAATTGGCAAAGCTCATGGGCGACTCCCCGGAGAGTTGCCGCGCCATAGTGGAGTGTTTCTTCTCGTTTATATCGTCTTCTCTCGATACGGAAATGCTCGTCAAGGTGAAAGGACTGGGCACATTCAAGACCATCGCCGCCAAAGAGTCGAAACTGCTTGACACCGACACCGGTCAGACCGTGACCAAAACCGTGCGCAGCGAAATATCCTACACCCCCGATGCCTCCATGCGTGAGGTGGTGAACCGCCCCTTCGCCCAGTTCAAGCCCATAGAACTAAAAGAAGGCCTCGTCTTCGACGACATGGAAGAAGCCCCCCAGCCCCTAATGATGCTGGGCTCAACCAATGCCGTGGCGGTAGAGGAGGAATCCTCCGGGCCCTCGGAGAAATCTGAGCCATCTGATAATTCCGATTACTCTGAGGCATCTGAGGCATCTGAGTTTTCTGAGTTTTCTGAGTCATCTGAGTCCTCTGAGTCATCTGATAATTCCGATTCCTCTGATTACTCCGATTACTCCGATTCCTCTGATTACTCTGATCATTCCGATCACTCTGATCACTCTGATCATTCCGATTCCTCTGATTCCTCCAATCACTCCGATTCCTCCGATCACTCTGATCACTCCGATTCCTCCGATCACTCTGATCACTCTGATCACTCTGATTCCTCCGCCCCCACCTCCCCCTCCCACGAGAAAAAGCACAGGTGGTGGCTATATATCCTTCCTTTTGCCGCCGCCGCTGCCATAGCAGTCGCTGTGGTTCTCCTCTGGCCTAAGGGTGTGCATCTGGTTGATGATTTTGCGGAGGTCCTGCAGGAAGAACCTGTGGATTCCTTAGAAGAAACTGCTCCCGCCTTCGACTTCGAGGCGATGAACCGGCAGATACCCTATGGGGCTTACAATATTGTGGGGGTAGAAACCACTGTGGTGATGCGCCCTGGACAGACACTAAAGAGTATCAGCCATGCCCATCTCGGACCCGGCATGGAACCCTATATCCAGGCGCTGAATGGAAAAAAATACTTCTATACCGGCGATTCAATCATGATCCCGGCCATTCAATTGCGAAGCCAACTTAGAAAATAGTGCGGCTACTCTTTTTCTGCCTCGCCGCTACGTAAGATGATGCTGGTGGCGCCGATGGTGAAGAGCGAGCCGTCTTCTATCACCCTGCGTTCACGGTCGCCCAATATCTCGTTGTCCACAAATGTGCCGGTATAGCTTGGACCGTCACGAAGCACATAGCGCAGGCGACCGCGCTTGTCGCGCGACACATTGATTATGCAGTGCAGCATGTCGATACTGGGGTCGTTGGTCTCTATCGGCGTGGTGGTCTTGCTGCCTTTCATGTAGCGACCTATCGTGTTGTCGCCCATGTGGAGCGGCAATACCTGCTTGTAATGAAAAACATTTTCTATCACCACTATGCTGCCGAAGGCTTCGTCGTGGGCATGCTCGTCGGGATGCTCCTCTTTCTGGGTGTTGCGGAGCTTAGATACACCCATACGAATGCCGAACTGCTTGTGGCAGTTCGGGCATTCAAATACTAACGATTGTCCTGTCTCGTATTTGCTCTCGTCGAAGGTGATGAAATTGTCACACTTCGGACAACGTACTCTTTTCATGCACTTACCAATGCGTTACTTCTTTGAATTACTCCATGAGCATAATCCAACCGTCGGTCACACTGCGGCTCTTTACCAAGTCGTTGAGCACAGGCAGGGCCTCGTCTTTGCTGCTGTAACTGCCGTATACCACTACGTTGTCCTCCTTGTAGCTGATAAGCTTGGCTTCTTTTACACCATTTTCGTGAAGGTTCTTCACGAATATCTGGGCATTCTCCAACGGTACACGGTAGGCCAACACAATGGTATAGGTGCCGTTCTCCGGTGCCTTCACATTCACATTCACATTCACGTTTTCCTTTTCCACGCGCTTGGAGAAGGCTTCCACCTTATTCATTAAAGAAGTGAACTCGAGTGTGCCGATCGACTCTTCATTTGGCATCATCTCTGTAAACAGTCCCGTGCTGGCCTCGGTGGGTTGTGAACCCGTCACGGCATTGTGGTCGATAGGACGGGCAAAAAAGAACAGGGCGGCAGCGGCCACACTGGCAACAGCCAGATTGCGGAGCACACTCACCTTGATGCTGATGGTCTTCTCTTCTGTGGCCTTCTTCGTTTCTTCTGACATGGTTTTCGTGGGAATACTGGTAGATGTGGATGAATGGAGAGGGGTGAAGGTGCTGCCAGGGGTCGACTGTACAAAGGGTATCGATAACTTCGGCATCTCGAAGGTAGACAGACCATAGTAGCAGGGCGACAAGATACCCGCCTCACAGGGCGTGAAGGTATATCGGCCGCTCTCTGTCATGCTGAGGGTGCCTATGTCGGGGATGTCATAATGTCCGTTATGCTCTAACGTCTGCTTTATCTGTTGCACGGCTTCTTCCACGCGGACCACGGCCTCAGGGTAGCTGATGTCGTAGACATCGGCAAACGACTGTGCCAAGAGGGGGTCGCTCATGCTCAACTGGGGGTTGAAGCCCAATGTGCGCAAGGGGGGAATGAACATGTTGTCCGACTCGTCGTAACGGGCATACTGATGGTGTGCCATAAAACCACCCAACCCCGGTACGATTACACAGTCGTTGCTGAGCAACAGTATTTCGATATGTCTGTTTATTTCCATCATGATGCAAAAATAATATTTTTCTTTCAAACTGGAAAACGATTCAATAAAAACTTTAATGCTCGTGCCATCTTTTTTTTGCGTCGCAGAATGGGTTGATTTTAGTGAAACTTTAACCAAATTCGACAATCGTTTGTCTTGTTTGAAACTAATCGTTATCGCACTATTTCAGCTTCACGACGATGTGCGACAAGTCTTTGTCAAGACTCGAACTGCCTACCATCAGTTCATATCTGCCGGGCACGAAGCGCATGGTGTTGCTGCCGCTGTCCCAACTCTCCAATTGTTGATTTTTGAGCGAAAAAGTGACGGTTTGGGAGACTCCTGGTTCAAGTGTTACTTTCTTGAAATCGCATAAAGTCTTGATAGGACCTTCTTTGTCATCCAATCTTCGGAAATATACCTGTACCGTTTCTGTGCCTTTCACCTCGCCGGTATTTGTGAGGGTCACGCTCAGCTTGCCGTGCTTGTATTTGGGCTTGCTCGTCTTGAATGTGGTGTAGCTTAGGCCGTAGCCGAAGGGGAATAGCGCATCGCCCTTGAAGTAGCGATAGGTGCGGCCAGCCATACGGTAGTCCTCAAAGTCGGGCAACTGGTTCACGTTACGGTAGAAGGTGATGGGGAGTTTGCCGCTGGGGTTGTAGCGTCCGAAGAGCACTTCTGCCACGGCTTGTCCGCCGGCTTCTCCAGGGTACCACGCCTGGAGGATGGCATCGCAATTTGCCGTCTCGGACTCCAAACCGATAGCGCTCCCTGAACAGTTCACATACACCACCTTGCGTCCCGCTTTGTGTAGGGTGGCAAGCACGTTGCGCTGTGCTTGCGGCAGTTCGATGTCGGTACGGTCGCCGCCCTTGAAGCCGGGTTCGCTCACCTTCATCTCTTCGCCCTCAAGACGTGGGGAGATGCCGCCCACGAACACCACCACGTCGTAGCCTTCTGTAGCTTTTACGATGTCCTCGGCAGTGGGGATGTACTTGTGAATCAGGTCGAATGTCATTACGGCCATGTCTTCGCTTTGCTTGTAGTCAATCTGGAGCTTGTATGCCTTGCCGGCCTCTACTTGCAGGGTCTTTTCGCCGAATTGCACACGGTTGCGCCCTTTCCACACATTTATTAGGGTATCACCGTTCACAATCAGCCGCAGGCAGTCGTCGAAGGCGGTGCTCAGCACAAGTTCTTCTGTACGGGAGGGCACAAAGGTGCCTTCGTAGCGGGCAGTGAAATGCTCCAGGTTCACGCCGGGGGCAAACACGGTGTTGCCGCCGTTGCTCTGCGCGATGGGTTCGCTGATATAGCGCACTGCAGCGGGAGCACCGGAAAAGTCTTCATTGTTGAAATAGCTGACTTTCATGCCGGCATGTCCTTCATGACGGATTTCGTCGAAACGGCTCTCTTGCACCTCGTTGCGTGTCAGTCCGCAACCGTTGTAGTAGTCCACCTGACCGGCTATCTTGCGGATGCCGCTCAGCACGGTGGTGGTGGCGGTGGGGTAGCCGTAGTAGTTGGCCCACTGCATCACCGAGTCGTTGGCATTCGGTCCCATCACCAGAATGCGCTGTCCCTTTTCACGCAGGGGGAGCAGGTGGTTGCGGTTCTGCAGCAGGGTCATCGTTTCTCGCGCCATGTCTAATGCAAGCTGTTTGTTTTCGGCGCTCAGCAGTTTCTGTTCGGGCATGCGCTGCCAATCCACCAGATCTTCGCTGTCGAAGTCGCCCAGCTCAAAGCGTGCCTGCAACAGACGCACAAGGCTCACGTCTATTTGCGCTTCGGTTATCTCGCCGGCGGCCACTGCTTCGGGCAGGGTGCGGTAGTTGCTGCCGCACTCTACGTCGGTGCCGCTCAGCACAGCCTTGGCAGAGGCTTCGTGGGCATTAGTCGACACACCGTGTCGGCCGGGCCGCCAGAAGTCGTCCACGGCACCGCAGTCGCTCGTCACCAGTCCTTTGAAGCCCCATTCGTCGCGCAGTATGTGCTGCAGGTAGCGTGTGTTGCCGCAGCAGGGGTCGCCGTCGATGCGTTGGTAGGCACACATCACCTCTGCCACATGACCCTCTTGCACGAGCGATTTGAAGGCGGGGAGGTAGGTCTCCCACAGGTCGCGTTCGGGCACGGCGGTCAGTATGTCGGCGGTGGCCTGCTGTGTCATGGTCGCTACGTTGAATTGGTGTCGGTTCCACTCCGGTCCGCTGTGAACGGCGAAGTGCTTGGCGCATGCCAACAGCTTGCGGTAGCGACTGTCCTCAGGCCCTTGCAGACCGCGCACCACGGCCACACCCATGCGACTGGTGAGATAGGGGTCCTCGCCGTAGGTCTCCTGTCCACGGCCCCAACGGGGGTCGCGGAAGATGTTGATGTTGGGCGTCCAAAACGACAGACTCTGGTAGCGCTTCACCTGGCCGCTCTTGCGTGCCTGGTTGGCTTTTACGCGGGCTTCGTCGCTCACGGCGCTGAACACCTTGTAGAGGAGGGCGTCGTCGAAGGAGGCGGCCATGCCGATAGTGGAGGGGAATACGGTGGCATAGCCGTTGCGCGCCACACCGTGCAGTGCTTCGTTCCACCAGTCGAACTGTGGAATGCCCCAGCGTGCAATGGCGGGACTGCTGCTCTGCATCAACGCGGCTTTCTCTTCTATGCTCAGGCGGCTGCATAGGTCCAATGCGCGTTCGTGTGCGCTGAGGGTGGGGTCTTGGTAGGGGTACGTTTGAGCCCGCACTATTGTGCAGGTGAGGCAAAGGAGGCCTGATAGTATGATTTTCTGAATGTTCATTTCAATAACGCTAATATAGACAAACGACAGGCTTACAAACCAGCCGTCTGTCTGTGGGTCGCTTAGATTTCAGGTGGCTTATTCTGCGGGAGTCCACTTGCAGCGAACGGGTGACACAATGGCACCTTCTTTCTTCAACTCGGCGAAAGCCTTGTCCACTTCCTTACGGTCGGCACCTAATGCCTTCGTCACTTCTCCTGCGGAAACCGGTTTGCCGGCTTCACGCATGGCTTTTAAAACTTGCTCTTTCATAATTGTCCTTTATTAGGGGGTTGTTTAATCAGCATCTTAGTCGTGCATGCCGCGACTGCATAGGTAGTTTATGAGAACTGCGATGCGGTCGGTTGGTATGATGCGGGCACATAGTGCTCATTTTGACATGTTTTCGTAAGATTATGTTTGTTGGGTGCCAAATTACAAAATTTCCCCGAAATATCATAATTTTCAGAGCTTTTTTTGCCAAT
>CAJONT010000003.1 GCA_905235975.1 uncultured Prevotella sp. | reverse complement strand
ACTGTAAAGGGGCCACTCGGGCAGCAGGAACAGATAGGCCACACCCTGTGCAGCAGCTGGCAGCAGCAGTGTCCAAGCCTTTTTCCATCCGCCGTCTACCACATTCAGCGCCACATAAAGCCATACCATGGATCCGATGAGCCAGTAGAGCACGGGGACGATGAAGATGTCGACAAGACTGGTGAACTTCCTTGATACAAGATGAAAGGCCACAGCCATTGTCATGGCGACAGGATAGGCCAGGAGCGTGCTTTCATCGGCCATCAGCCAGCATACCATGACGGGAACGGCGAAAGAGGCCACATACCATCCCGGGTTGCGCATGGCCTTGGCCACAAGGTATTGCAGAAAGACCAGCAGAAGGGCAAGCAGCAGAGCGCCCAACCAACAGACATAGAAAAACTGGGTGACGAATTCGCCTGTCCACGCGGCAAAACCGCCTGGTATGCACAGTGCGTCGCGCAGATAGTCGGTAGTGAAGATAAAGAGCTGGTATTGCTCCTGATAGGAGAGCATAAAGGGTACGCACTGCCACCAAAACAGGAACAGCACAAACAAGAGCACCACCCGGAGTGCCCCTCTCCCATATTTCAAAATGTTTAGTTTCATATACTCGCAACAAAGTTACGAATAAGCGAGCGCAATCGGAAAGAAAATGATAATTTTCTTTCAAGATTGCCAAGCGAGAGCAACTTGGGAGAAAGAAATCCGCCCTGTGCCTCTGCACAGGGCGGATTTTTTTCTTTATAAGGTTTTCTAGATTTTCTAGGTTTTCTAGATATTCTAGATTCTCTAGATTCTCTAGATTCTCTAGATTTTCTAGATATTCTAGATCTTCTAGATCCTCTAGATCTTCTAGATAATCTTTATTTAGCTCTGAAGTGCCAATAGGTAGCCTCACCCCAGTTGCCTAGGCCACCGAAGTCTCCACCATCGGGATAAACGAGTGTCATCTTGTCGCCGGTCATGTACACCACCTCGAAGACGGTAGGCATGTTACCGCCCGAGTTGATTTCAAACGGCCAGAGGATAGAACCTGCAGTAGTGTTCAGGTTGGCAATCTTCCATTCGTTGTTCTCCACGCGGTCGAAGGAGTACTCACCCGTACTTAGCACAGTGCCGTCACCAGCCTTACGCACGATGGTACCGTCTTTCGAGAACGTCATGGTAGCGTCGGCGCTCTCATCACCATGCAGCTTGCCGTCGTTGGTATGCTGCGTCTGGTCGGCAAAAGCTTCGGGAGAGTCGCATCCCCACCATTGTCCGTTACCGAAAGTACCTACATCAGCACCTGCGCCACCGCAGTAGCCCATGTTACCCCAAGCGGTACCAGATACGCTGTAGTCCCATGTCCAGTCTTTGGAGCTGTAGTTGTTGACCATACCATCGGGGTCGGAGTTGCTGGCGAAGTGCCAGTAGGTAGCCTCACCCCAGTTGCCGAGACTGGCGTAGTCGCCGCCATCGGGATACACGAGCGTCATCTTGGAAGGAGTGAGATAGACAATCTCGAACTCAGTAGGCATGTTACCGCCCGAGTTGATTTCAAACGGCCAGAGGATGGCGCCTGCCGAAGTCTTCAGCATACCCATTCTCCAAGCGGTAGGATCACTGTCATCCCAACCCTCGATGGTGTAGCTACCTTGGCGGACCACGTTGCCGGCAGCATCATAGCATTTAATCATACCGTCATCGCTGATGACCATGGTAGCGTCGGCGCTCTCATCACCATGCAGCTTGCCGTCGTTGGTATGCTGCGTCTGGTCGGCAAAAGCCTCGGGAGAGTCGCATCCCCACCACTGTCCGTTACCGAAGGTACCTACATCGGCACCTGCGCCGCCGCAGTAGCCCATGTTACCCCAAACGGCACCTGACACGCTGTAGTCCCACTTCCAAACCTTTGAGCCATAGGCGTCGCTGGCGATAATGCGGATTTCGGGGTCGAGTTCCTGCTGCACATACACGGTGAGTGATGTCTCAGCCTCGGTCACGGAACCGTCGGAGTTGAACGAGCGGATATAGAATTTCTGCGTGGGGTCTGAGCCACGGCTGGGTTTCAAGACGAATTTTCCGGAAGCGCCGGCAGCCATAATGTTGATGCTGCCATCTGAACGGAACGAGTAGATTTCGACCTGACGTCCCGGGTTCGTCTGATAGGTAATATAGTTACCGTCGGCAGCCTCTTGTGAATAGGCGTCGTCGGAATACTGCTTGAACGAGATACCATTGAGGAGGTCGGAAGCCGTTGCCGTAACGGTATTGTTGTCCACTTCCTCCTGTACGGGATCACAGCCAGTGAGCACGAAAGCTCCGGCTAAGAGTGACATAAAAAATATCTTTTTCATAATTGTCATTTTTTCTATCTTGAGTGAAGAATTGTATTATTACTCCTGCCACTGTGAGTAGTAGCCAGTAGTGCCATCCCATCCAGCATTCTGCTTGATAGCGCCGTTGGAGAGGTCGACCTGTGCCTGGGGGATACGATAGTAACCCTTGGTAGCTTTGTAGCGCTCAGAGTAGGTGCCGCCCTGCGGTTTCATCACAGTAGCAGTACCATCGTTGTGGATGGCACCACCGAGCTGACGGTCGAGCACATCGGCAGCGATGCCCCAGCGACGGATATCATCCCAACGGTAGCCCTCGAAGGCGAGCTCCCAGCGGCGCTCATCCTGAAGACCTTTCAGCGTATAGCCAACAGGAGCCAGTCCGGCACGTGCACGCACCTCGTTCATACCTTTGTCGGCATCCTTATAGAGCTCGGAACGCATGAGGAGCACGTCGGCATAGCGCATCAGGATAAGGCTGTTGCAGTGAGAAGCCTGGAATTGTCCCGTCTCGCCGCTGCCGAACATCTCGGCGCAGAACGAATAGAAATCACCACCGCCCGAGCGCACACCTGTGAACTTCTTCTGGTGCAGACCGGTAGCCTCCATCCAGTTGGCAGTGTTAGCCCAGTCGTAGTCGTCGGGGAATTCGAGCACGGAAGCGGCACGGCGCTTGTCGTTAGGCTCAGACATCTTCCACTCGTCGTAGAAGTTGGGCGACACAGGGCCGCATCCCCAACCGGTACCGAAGGGATAGACGCTTGAGGGCTGTCCCACATGGAAGATGGGGCTGTCCTGCCAGTTACCGTCGCGGATACCGAAGAAGAGGGAGTACTGGTTGCTCTGGTGCAGCTGCGTGCCGCTCCAGTCGGGCAGATACAGATAGTTGATGGCAAAGAGCACCTCTTTGTTGCCTTCCGACCAAGTTTCACCGAGGTCGGCCACGAAGTCATAGTCGGCTTTGGTCTTGGAGTTGGCGTAGGGCCACAGCGAGCGATAGTCGGCGAGCAGTCCGTGTCCGGATTTCTCCACGATGTCGTCGAGCACTTTCTTCACATAGTTCTCATCGATGGCACCATCGTCTGTGGGAAGGGTAGCTTCGCCGAAGAAGCCGGTGTAGAACAAGAAGACGCGGGCGAGGAGCGAGCCGGCAGCCCATTTGCTCACCTTGCCATAGGCCAGTTTCGACCATCCGTCATAGGGATAGGCAGGCATGATTTCCCAAGCCTCTTTCAGGTCGGTGCCTATCTTGGTGTAGATTACCTTGGGATCCACCTGCTCGGGCGAGGTCTGTGCCTCTGTCACGTTCTCGGGTGCTTTGTCCACCAGGGAGATGTAGCCGAAGCATTTCACAAGGTCGAAGTAGTTGAATGCGCGCATGAAGAGCAGCTCACCCTTGGCCTGGTTGCGCACTGTCTCGTCGGCCACATTGTCGACGCTGGCGAGTGCCGAGTTGGCGCGTGAGATAGCCTTGTAGGCAGCCGACCAGAGCGACTCCATCTGCGTGTTGACATTGAAGAGGAAGTGGTCGAGTGCCTGTGTCGGTTTGTCATCGGAACCGCCACCGCCGTACATATCGTCAGAGGCCAGGTTGGCATAGGTAAAATACTGACCTACATCATTGTTGGCGAACGGCTGATAGAAGGATGCCTCATACACAGAAGCAATCATCTGGTTCACATCATTCTCCGTTATAGGGAAGTTCGAACTATCCTTGCCGGTATAGTTCTCGGAGTCCAGGAAGTCCTCACAAGAAGCTAATGCAAAGATGGCAGCGATAGCCATTAAATATATCTTTTTCATATTTTCCTTATTATATAATTAGGTTTACGTTACGCATTATTTAACCTCTTGGATAAGAACTGAGCGGCTCATTTGCGGGTCGTTGAAGTAGAGGTTTTCTACACCACCCTTAGAGTCGAGGACGAGGCTGCCTGCGGGTACGCCATACTCATTGACGAGCATGTCATAAACATTCTTGGCACGTTGCTCGGCCAGCCACTTGTTGTGGTCGGCGGTACCGGTAGCCTTGTCGGCATAACCCATCACACTATACTTCTTGCCAGGATTCTCCTTAATCATCTTGGCGATGGTGCTCAGGTTCACACGCTCGCGGTTCACAATGTCGGTCTTGTTGATTTCGAAGTTCACGAAGTAAGGATAGGTCACATACTTCTCATCGGTGATAACGGTGTGTGTGTTCTCCGGCTTTCTGTTCTTCAGCTCGTTGTAGTCGGCACGCAGTTTGTTGAGTTCGCCGTTCAGACGGTCCACCTCAGCATTGTCGGTCACGTAAACAGTCTGAGGAGCAGCCACTGCGGGAGCAGCCTTCTTCTCTTCCTTAGCCTTGAACTTGACGTTCACACCCACCATGTAGGTACGCGGTGTGGGATAGAAACCGTTGTCGATACCGGCAGCCCATCCGTAGCTGTCATCGTTACCACCGGAGGAACCCAGTTCAGGATCCATACCGCTGTAGTCGGTGAAGGTGAAGAGGTTCTGTGCGGTGAAGTAGAGACGGAACTGTGAGAAATACTTATTGTGCCAGAGGCGTGCGAAGTCGTAGCCTACAGTCACGTTCTGAATCTTCACATAGTCGCCATCCTCAAGCCATATCTCCGACATCGTCATGAAGTTGATGTTCTTCAAGTCGTTGAGTTTCGGCAGGAAGTTGGAAGTGCCCTCTCCTCTCCAGGAACCGTAAACCAGTTTCTGGCTCAGGTTATCGATGGAGTTGGCATCGTTGTTGGTAGAACGGAGAATCTGCTGTCCGAATGCGCCTGTAGCCGTCACGGAGAAGTCGAATCCCTTGTAGCCGAGGTTGATGCCCAGACCTGCGGTGAAATCGGGATGCGGGTCACCGATGTTGCAGCGGTCGCTAAGGTCGACGATACCGTCGCCATTGGTATCCACGTAAATCACGTCACCCGGCTGCGGGTTGCCACCGTGGATGTTGTCGGTGTACTTGGCTTTCCAAGCGTCCACCTGTGCCTGGTTCTGGAACACGCCGTCGGTCTTCATACCATAGAAGAAACCGATGGGCTCGCCCACCTGTGCACGGAAGATTTCGTCGGAACCCTGGATGAGCACGCTACCGGGACCGTGGATGATACCCTCGCCGTTGTTAATCTTGGTCACCTCATTCTTGTTGAATGCCATGTTGGCAGAGATGCCGTAGGTGAAGTCGCGTCCGATGTTGTCGTTCCAGGTAAGACCAATTTCATAACCCTTGTTCTCCACGTCGCCACCATTTACATAAGGTGCGTTGAGACCGTAGACACTCAGGATAGGAGCCTGGAGCAGCCAGTCTTTGGTCTTCTTGTTGTAGTAGTCGAAGGTGAGTCCGAGGCGGCCGCCGAAGAAGCGGGCATCGATACCGAGGTCGAGCTGCTCAGAAGTTTCCCAAGTCACGTCGGGGTTCTGGAGCACGTTGGCATAACCACCGGTGGTGGGGGCGTCGTGGTTGCCCACACCGAAGAAGTAACCGCTTGCGGCGCTGAAACCGAAGGTGGTAAGATACTGGAAGTTGGCGATAGAGCAGTTACCGTTCTGTCCCCAAGATCCACGGAGTTTCAGGAAGTGGAGCCAGCTGCCCACATTCTGCATGAACTTCTCGTTGGTGACCACCCAACCCACAGAAGCTGAGGGGAAGTAACCCCAGCGGTGTCCTCTTGCAAAGTTGGAAGAACCATCGGCACGGAGCGTGAACTGTGCCATGTATCTTTCAGCATAGTTGTAGCTGAGACGTCCGAAGAACGAAGCCAGCGAGCTGTCACCGGTGGGGCCACCGCCGATGGAGATGTCGGAAATCTGCGTGTTCTGGGTGTTGCCTACCCATGCGCGTTTCCAGTCGCTCTCGAAGAGGTTGTTCTTACCGGAGGCATCGAGGTTCTCACCGTAGCTGTTCTGCTCAATGGTGTTACCCACCACGATGTTGAGGTTGTGGAGGCCGAGCTGTGTGGTGTACGACAGGGTGTTTTCCCAAGAGATGTTCGACCATGTGCCCATGCTCTGTGAAGCACCGTCCTGTGAGGCCACGTCAAGACCGTTGCTGTGGATACGGGTCATGCTGCGATAAGACCAAGAACCATAGCGGTAGCCAAACTGTGACTTAAAGATAAGATTCTTGATGGGCTGTATCTCAAGGAAGGCAGCCATGGAGAGGTTCCATCCCTTCTGTGCGTGCAGACCCAGTCCCTTGGTGTCGGCATTGGCAAGCGGGTTGACAGGAAGTGCACCCAGGTTGTAGCCTGCTGCCACTGTCTGCGCATTGGTAAAGTAGTTGCCCTCTGAATCGTATGCGGGAATCAGCGGGTTACCCACGAGCAGGTCGTGGATATTGTTCCAGTACATATTGCTGGTGGAGATACCCTGGTTGCCCGTATGGCTGAAGGTGAGGTTTTCACCCAACTTGATGATATCAAAGTCTTTTGCCTTCCAGATGGCGTGTGTGGAGTTGAGTCGCACGTTGTAGCGCTCATAATCCGACTGGTTGTTTCCACCGAAAATACCCTTCTGGTTGGTGTAGGCAAAACCGAGCGAGAACGACGAGATGTCATTACCGCCGTTCAGGTTGATGGCATGGCTCTGCACGGGAGCGCCCTCGTGATACGACTCGTCGATCCAGTCGGTACCTTCCCATGTGCCGTTCATGATGGCATTGTAGGTGTCGGCGGGAAGCATGCTCTTCCAATCCTTGAAATCGCTGCCATTGTTGAAGGCGATAAGGTCTTGTGCATACATGAACTCTTTTGCATTGAGCACGTCCGGTTTCTTGTAGAGATACTGCCAGCCATAGTAGCCGTCGTAGCTCACCTGCACGGCACCGCTCTTACCCTGCTTGGTGGTGATGAGAATCACACCATTGGCAGCACGGGCACCGTAGATAGCAGCCGAGGCAGCGTCCTTCAGCACGTCGATGGTCTCGATATCGCTGGGGCTGAGGGAGTTGATGTCACCACCTGCCACACCGTCGATCACATAGAGAGGAGCGGAGTTGCCAATGGTACCGATACCACGGATGTTCACTTTGTAGCCTTCACCGGCCTGACCGGAGGTCTGCACGATCTGCACACCCGGGGTCTGGCTCTGCATAGCGCTGAGCACGTTGGTGGTGTTGAGTTTGGCAATGTCGTCACCCTTCACCTGCACGGTGGCACCGGTGACGAGTTTCTTCTTCTGCACACCATAACCCACGACCACTACCTCTTCGAGCACGTCGGAGTCTTCAGAGAGCATGATGGAGAATACCGACTGACTGCCCACGGGAATTTCCTGTGTGGTGTAGCCGATGTAGGAGATAACCAGTGTAGCACCGGGCTGCACATCGAGAGAGAAGTTACCGTCGAAATCGGTAACCGTACCATTACCAGTACCCTTTTCCATGATGGTGGCTCCGATCACCGGACCCATGGCATCATTCACGGTACCACTCACTTTCTTTGTCTGCTGAACTGCCGGGATGGCAGATTTAGACGAGTCGGCATAGGCCTGAGCCGAGTAGCCCAGTCCTAATCCCAAACATGCGCCCATCAGCAGCACTGTTTTTCAAAAGTTTACATTCATACGTTAAGTATTTTCTTAGGTTAAATTGTAAAAGTTTCATCATTCGGTTGGTTTTCTCATACGCACAACTATCTGTCGCTCTGCGTATAAGGCAAAGTAGAGACGCCATCATGGCGGACCGTTTTTCATGAAATTGATCATTTGATACGTCAATATAGTTGGTAATTAGGATTCAGGTCATTAGTATTCAACAAAAAACTTCAAGCACTTCGCAAAGTGTCTTTTCCAGTTTTTCATTTGCAAAGTTAGGATAAATCCTCTTTAATAAATAATACTTTTTTGCTTAATTTTGATACTATTTCAAAAATATTAGCATTTTGCAACATGTTTGTCACAAAAAAGTATCAAACTCTTATAAAAATGCACTTTTTTTGCTTCGTATACCGTCCACATGGCAAACAAGCGCAGCCATGTCGCGTTTCTCACAGATAAGCGCAATAAATCGGCTGCAAGATTTTGATTTTTCGTGTGTTTGGCTTAAATTTGCAGTCGGATACCTGCCGAAAGGTGCCGGAAAGAAATGCGAGCCGCTTTTCCGGCGAAAAAAATCGGCGAATTATTAAGATAAATATTAACATTTTACACATGAAAAAAGCCCTTGTAATAGGCGGCAGCAACGGCATCGGCCTGGCCATAGCACATGCTTTGGCACACTACGACAAGGTGGTGATAATCGACAAGACACAGTCCGACTCCCCCCTGCCCGACAATGCTGAGGTAGAAGTGTTCGACTTGTGCAGTGCCGACTACAGTCTGTTCGACAAGCATTTGGATGCCGACTTGGTGATGGTGACAGCCGGCATCGGCCGTTTGGCCCTTTTTGAGGACATTCCCGAAGAAATGCTGTCCACCTACTTTCAGGTAAACACGCTGCCGGCGATGCGCATTGCGAAGCGCTTCTATGGTAAATTGCAGGCGAAAGAGCCTTTCCGTTTTGGCGTAATGGTCAGCATATCAGGCTATATGTCATCGCCTTTCTATTCCATCTATGCAGCCACCAAAGCCGCCCTCAGAGTGTTTATAGAGAGTGTGAACGTAGAGTTGGAAGAAGGCGGTTCGGCCAACCGGATACTGAATGTGTCGCCGGGGTCCATCAAGGGCACAAAATTCGACGGCGGTCATACAAACGACCTTCAGGCCACGGCTGGTCTGGCCCGCGAGATTGTAGCCCACCTTGAGGCCGGTGACGACCTCTTCATTCCACGCTATGAGGAAGTCTTCCATGAGGTGTTGGAGCGCTACCATGCCGACTTCAGGGCAGAAGGACGCCACAGTTATGCCTACAAGCTGGCCAGCGGGAGGATAAAGAAATGACCATCAAAAATATTGACAACGAAGCCCTTCGCAAACGTTTCAATCCCGACGGTTCCCTCCTCCGCCGGCAACAACTGCGTATGCTGGAGATACTGATGGAAATCGACCGCATCTGTCGCAAGCACGGCATACGCTACTGGCTGAGCAGCGGCACCTTGATAGGTGCAGCCCGCCACGGGGGATTCATTCCCTGGGACGACGACCTCGACATAGAGATGCTGTTACCCGACTACCGCCGTCTGATGGCCGTACTCCCCTCGGAACTGCCCGACACGATGCGTCTGCAAAGTGTCAACACCGACCCCAATTATTTCTTTTTTTATGCAAAGGTGCGCGACAGGCGTTCGTTGCTTGAAGAGACCAACCGCTACGACCGTGTGTGGCAGGAGCGCGGCATCTACATCGACATTTTCCCCTTCTACCGTCAACCCCTTTGGATTCACATGCTCTCGGAGAAACTCCACGGCCATGTATATAAGATTATGAACACCGACGGTGCCATGTGGAAAGTGCGCCTCATCACACGTATCAACCAGAGGGTGATACACCCCATCCTGCGTGCGCTCTGCCGCCTGAGCCGTGCCCGCGAGACCTACGGTCTGGGCATACCCTACCACGACCCGCGCCACATGGAAGACATATTCCCCCTGACAGAGATGTCGTTCGAGGGGCACATGCTGCCCGTACCGAAAGACACCGACAAGGTGCTCACCCTGAAATACGGCGACTACATGACCATGCCGCCGCTCGACAGCCTCCATCCGCACACCGGCAAGTTGGAGATATACGAATAAAAAGCACTACATGGAATCACTGAAAGAGAAGACGGCCCGCGGCCTGTTATGGGGCGGATTGAGCAATGGCCTGCAGCAGTTGCTCAATCTGGTGTTCGGTATTTTTCTCGCCCGCCTGCTCACGCAGTCCGACTACGGCATGGTGGGCATGCTCGCCATCTTCTCTGCCATTGGCACCGTGCTGCAAGAAGGCGGTTTCATTGCCGCGCTCAACAAGCGCAAGAACCCCGGGCATGCCGACTACAACTCCGTGTTCTGGGCCTGCACAATGGCGAGCCTCGTTTTCTACTTGCTCCTCTTCGGCTGCGCACCCCTCATCGCCCGTTTCTACGGCATACCCGAACTCACCCCGCTTGCCCGCTTCGTTTTCCTCAACTTCCTGATAGCAAGTCTGAACGTGGCGCCGCGTGCCATGCTGTTCCGACAGATGCGCGTTCGCGAGACCGCAATCGTGAGCCTTATCAGCCTCTTCATCTCCGGCATCGTGGCAGTGGGGATGGCCATGCGAGGCTTCGCCTACTGGGGCATTGCCGCCCAGACCATCGTGTACAATGTATTTGTGACCCTGCTCAGTTACTATTTTACCGGTTGGCGCCCAACCCTGCCCGTCAACTTCCGCCCCGTGCGCGAGATGTTCGGCTTCAGCAGCCGTCTGATACTGACCAACCTGTGCAATGTGGTGAACAACAACTTCTTCTCCGTAATCCTGGGTCGCCTGTACACTCCCGTCGACGTGGGCAACTTCACGCAGGCCAACAAATGGACCACGATGGGGCATTCGCTCATCACCAGCATGGTGTATGGCGTGGCGCAGCCTGTCTTCACCCGTGTGGAAGACGACATAGAGCGGCAGCGCAAAGTGTTCCGCAAGCTGCTCCGCTTCACCGCATTCATCTGCTTCCCCCTCATGTTCGGCCTGATGCTCACCGCACAGGAGTTCATCGTAATCCTCATTACCGAGAAGTGGCTCACCAGCGCACGCATCATGCAGGTGCTGTGTGTGGCAGGCGCCTTCCTGCCCATCTCAAACCTCTTCTCCAACCTGATTATCAGCCGCGGCCACTCCTCCGTCTACATGTGGTGCACCATCGCACTCTGCGTCACAGAGATTGCAGTGGCCTGCCTCCTGGCACCCTTTGGCCTCACGGTCATGGTGAGCGCCTATGTGGCCGTGCAAGTGGCATGGCTGTTTGTGTGGCACCACTATGCCTATCTTGAGATAGGCGTGCGGCTGAAAGAGGTCGTGCGCGACATCGCTCCCTACCTGATGCTTACCCTGGTGCTCACCGCCGCTGCCCACTTCCTTACGCGACCCATCGAGAGTTTGTATCTGCGCTTCGCCGCCAAGGTGCTTTTCGTGGCCGCGACCTACATTTCTTCTCTCTGGTGCCTGCACTCCGTCATACTGCGCGAGGCGGTAGATTTCTTGCTGCACCGCAAAGCAAACAACGACTAACCCATCCCCTACTATGAGCAAACATCCCGCCAAAACCGACATTTCCGTCCTGTTACTGTTTTTCAACCGTCCCGACACCTTCCGCCTCGTTTTCGAGGAGGTGAAGAAAGCCCGTCCTACCCGTCTTTTCCTCTATCAGGACGGTCCGCGTGGCGAACGCGACATGGCAGGTGTGGAAGCCTGCCGCGCCATCGTGGCCGACAGCGAAATAGACTGGGACTGCGACGTGCATCGCTGGTATCAGGAAGTGAACCAAGGCTGCGACCCTTCTGAGTATCTCTCTCAGAAATGGGCTTTCTCTATAGCCGACAAATGTATTGTGCTCGAAGACGATGACGTGCCTTCGCAATCATTCTTCCCCTTCTGCAAAGAGATGCTCGACCGTTACGAGCACGACGAGCGGGTGACCATGATAGCCGGCTTCAACCCCGACGAGACAACCCCCGACGTGCCCACCGACTATTTCTTCACCTCGGTGTTTTCCATCTGGGGATGGGCCTCCTGGCGCAGGGTAATCGACAAGTGGGATCCTGACTACTCATTCCTCGACGACGCTTTCACCTGCCGGCAATTGGAACACCTGATAAAAAAGAGAGGTTACCGCAAAGACTTCATGCAGATGTGCCGTGACCACCGCTCAGCGGGCAAGCCATTCTATGAGAGCATCTTCTGGGCCTCTATGCTGCTGAACCACGGTCTGGCGGTAATGCCTACGCGCAACATGATAAACAACGCGGGTGCCACGGCCGACTCCACTCACTTTGCCGCACTAAGGACACTGCCCTCACGCACACGCCGCATATTCACCATGAAGCGCTTTGAGACAGAGCTGCCCCTGAAGCACCCAGCCCACGTCATGGAATATGTCGACTTCAAAGACCATTATTACAAAGCCAACGGCTGGGGCTACCCCCTTGTGAAGGTAGGGCGCTCTTTCGAAGAACTGTGGCTGAACGTGCGTTACGGGCAATGGAAACGCATAGGCGAGGCCGTGCGGCTGCGCCTGCAGAAATGGGCAGGAAAGAAAAAACACAAATAAGGCAAAAGGGAGTCTCAACGCCCCCTGTCATTCTCTGTCAGCATCCTCTCCACCGCTTCGGGCACAAGATGTCCGATGGGCAGGTGGCGTGCCAATCGGCGGCGAATCTCTGTGCTGCTGATATCCACCAAGGGCAAGTCGACCAAGGATACCTGCGGCGGCAACGTTTCGGCATCCACCTCCGCGCCTCCTCGCGGATATACCAGCACCTCATGATGGGCAAGGATGTCGGCGCTGTGGTACCACTGTGCAAACCGCTCCCAGTTGTCGCCTCCCACAATCAGCACAAAGGTTCTGTCGGGGTAGGCCGCCGTGAGCGCTTGCAGCGTATGCCAGGTGTAGGATGGTTTGGACAGATGGAACTCGAAGTCGGAAGCCTCCAATCCCACTTCACCGTCGACAGCCGCCTTCGCCATCTCCAGTCTGAAGTTGTCGGGCATCAGGTAGGCATCCTGTTTCCACGGGTTCTGCGGTGTGACAAGAAACCACACCTCATCGAGGCCCCCCTTTTGGAGCATGCCCCTTGCCACCTGCAGATGGCCATTGTGTATGGGGTTGAACGACCCGCCGAAGATGCCCGTCCTCATTGTCGGTCATGAAAGGGGAAAGCGGTTCATTTTATCTCCAAGAAACCGCGCACGATGTCAAGCGCCTCACCTTGTGCCACCTCCAGGTCATCGTTCACCACCACCTTGTCGAACAAGGGAGCGAAGGTGAGTTCATACGCTGCTTTCGACACCCTGTCGGCTATCACCTCCGGTGTGTCGGTGCCGCGGTTCTCCAACCGTCGCTGCAGTTCCTCCACCGACGGCGGTTGGATGAAGATGCTCAGTGCCCTGTCGCCGAAATATTTTTTCAAGCTGCATCCACCCTTCACATCCACGTCGAACACCACATTCTGTCCCTGGCTGAGCTGAAGCTCCACCTGCGACTTGAGGGTGCCATAGAACCGTCCTTCATACACTTCCTCGTACTCAAGGAATTCGCCGGCATCGATACGCTGGCGGAATTCCTCCGGCGAGAGGAAGAAATACTCCACGCCGTGGCGTTCGTTTCCCCTCGGGGGTCTACTGGTGCAGGAGATGCTGAAAGCCAGTTTCAGTTCCTCATGTTGCATCAGCCAGTTGATGATGGTACTTTTGCCCGACCCGCTCGGTGCCGACACGATTATCAGTTTGCCTTTCATGATATGCCGTGTAGAAAAGTTGTATGTCCGTATAATATCACAGTGCGTTGAGCACCTGTTCCTTTATCTGTTCCAGTTCGTCTTTCATCTTCACCACGATGTTCTGCATCTCGGCCATGTTGCTCTTGGAACCCGTGGTGTTGATTTCGCGTCCCATTTCCTGGGCGATGAATCCCAGTTTCTTGCCTTGTCCGGCAGGTTCGGCCATGGTATCGCGGAAATATCTGAGATGGTTGGCAAGGCGTTGTTTTTCCTCGCTTATATCCAGTTTCTCAATATAATAAATCAGCTCCTGTTCAAGACGGTTCTTGTCATAATCCACCTCGGGAATGGCCTTGAGACCCTCTACGATGCGGTTGCGAATCTTCTCCACCCTCGCCTTCTCATACGGCTCTATGTTGTCGAGCAACTGGGCGATATTGTCTATTTTCTCCGTGAACATACGTTCCAGTGCGGCGCCCTCCTGGATGCGGAAAGCCACTATCTCATTGAGTGCGGAGTCTATCACATCTTTCACCGTGTTCCACTCGTCGTCGGTGAGTTCCTCCACTTCGGTGCGGGCTGTCACATCGGGCAGGCGCAGCAGCGTGACCCACCAGTCGGCAGGTTCCGGAATAGCATATTGTGTGGCGATTTGCTTTATCTGCTGGTGGTAGTTCTCCACAAGCGCACCGTTGATGGGCACGGCATCTGCCCCAGCATCCTTCTCTATCCATATCGAGAAGTCTATTTTGCCCCTGACGAGTGCCTTTGATACGGCCTGCCTGATTTCCATCTCCTTCTCCCTGTACATGGGCGCAATGCGGGTAGACAGGTCGAGCGCCTTGCTGTTGAGCGACTTCACCTCTACATGAATCTTCTTTTCTTTATAATTCGCTACGGCTTTACCATAGCCTGTCATCGACTGTATCATATCCTCAAAAAAGGTGTATATTTTGTGATTTTCCGTGCAAACTTACATAAAAATATTGAAAATACGGACATCACGGCGTTTTTATTCAAAAAATTGTAAACGAGCGGTCATTTCTGCAGAAAAAGGTGTAATTTTGCACGTCAATCTGTTTGAAGATTATCGTTATGTCATGCATTTTGCACATTGAAACAAGCACAGATGTCTGTTCTGTGGCCGTGAGCCAGGACGGCGGCCTGCTGTTTGAGCAAACCGACCTTGAAGGTCCCAACCATGCTGTACGCTTAGGTACATTCGTCGACGAAGCCCTTTCCTTCACCGACAACCATGCCATACCCTTCGATGCGGTGGCGGTGAGTTGCGGTCCGGGGTCCTATACCGGTCTGCGCATCGGCGTGTCGATGGCCAAGGGTGTCTGCTATGCCCGTTCGCTGCCACTTATCGCCGTGCCCACCCTCGAACTGCTCACCGTGCCGGTGTTGCTGGGACGTGAAGAGCTCCCCGACGATGCCCTTCTATGCCCTATGATCGACGCCCGCCGTATGGAGGTCTACGCCGCCGTCTACGACCGTGCGCTGCGCGTGGTGCGCGGCACCCAGGCCGATGT
>CAJONT010000002.1 GCA_905235975.1 uncultured Prevotella sp. | reverse complement strand
TTTAGTAGGAACGGCCGGAGTTGAACCGGCGACCTCTACAATGTCAATGTAGCGCTCTAAACCACCTGAGCTACGCCCCTGTAACATTTTGTGGATGCAAAGATAATGCTTTTTTCCGAACAACGCAAAGTTTTTCGGAAAAAAGCATCATCTAAGTTGTTTTTTTAATGGGCCAGCACTTCTTTGGCGTTCTTCGTGTCAACTTTCACCACCTTGATGTCCTCTTGGGTCACTGTGGCATGCCACACAAATTCGCCTTCGAAGACGAAACTCACACTCTCGGATTTCAAATCCTCATAGGAGCAGCGGTTTTCCCATTTTCCCTCGTCGGATTTGTATTCAATTTCGCCGTAGGAGAAACCACCGGGCACGATACGTACCTCATAGCGGTCTATCTCGTAGAAGACACCGGGCTTGTAGGGCTCGCCCATTTCTTTACAGGTCTCGGCAGTATAAGTGACGGCCATTATCCAGGTCTTCTTGTCGCTCATGTCAAAAAGAACCTTTGAACCATCCTCATCCTGCGCAATCCATTTCTTGTAAAGACGGGTCTCTGTGCGCTGGGCATGGCTGGGCAGCGCGAACAGCAGGCTGCAGGCCAGCAACATCATTAGTGTGACTGTTTTTCTCATATCATTAAATGTTTTTGGGGTCTTCTAGAATAGATAGAACATCTAGAATCTATCAGGCCGCATCAGTAGCTCCTGGCAATGATGACGCGGGCCACAGAGGGCTTGCCGCTCACCATATCCACACCCGGGGTCTGCTCCACACCGAAGGGCACGCAGCGTATCGTGGCCTGCGTCTCTTCCTTTATCTTCGCCTCGGTCTCGGCAGTGCCGTCCCAGTGACAGAGGAAGAAACCGCCGTCTTTCACGCGCTCCTTGAACTCCTCGTAGTTGTCGCACTCATAGATGCGCTCGTCACGGTATTTGCGGGCCTTCTCAAAGATGTTCTTCTGAATGTCTTCAAGCAGAAATTCCACATATTGCACGATGCCCTCAATGGGACGTGTCTCCTTCTCAAGGGTATCGCGGCGCATCACCTCAAGGGTGCCGTTCTCCAGGTCGCGACCGCCCATGACAAGGCGCACGGGCACGCCCTTCAACTCGTAGTCGGCAAACTTGAAGCCGGGACGCTTGTTGTCGGCATCGTCATACTTCACGGTGATGCCGGCGGCACGCAGTTCGTTGATGACAGGGGTGAGACTATCGGTGATGGCGGCCAACTGGTCGGCTCCCTTTGTGATGGGCACGATGACCACCTGGATGGGGGCCAGACGCGGAGGCAGCACAAGGCCGTTGTCGTCGCTGTGCGTCATGATAAGGGCACCGATGAGACGGGTCGACACACCCCATGAGGTGGCCCACACCAGCTCGGGCTTGTTCTCCTTGTTCAGGAAGGTCACGTCGAAGGCCTTGGCGAAATTCTGACCCAGGAAGTGGGAGGTGCCGCTCTGGAGGGCCTTGCCGTCCTGCATCATGGCTTCTATGGTATAGGTGTCGAGGGCTCCGGCAAAACGCTCTGTCTCGCTCTTCACACCCTGCACCACGGGCACTGCCATCCACTGCTCGGCAAACTCGGCATACACCTTGAGCATCAGCTTGGCCTCTGCTTCTGCCTCTTCACGGGTGGCATGGGCGGTATGGCCTTCCTGCCACAGGAATTCTGACGTGCGCAGGAAGGGACGGGTGCGCATCTCCCAGCGCATCACGTTGCACCACTGGTTGCACATCAGGGGCAGGTCGCGCCAGGAATGTATCCAGTTCTTATACGTGTTCCAGATGATGGTTTCCGACGTGGGGCGGATGATAAGCTCCTCCTCAAGACGGGCACCGGGGTCTACCTCTACGCCGCTCTTGTCGTCCTTGGCACGCAGACGGTAGTGGGTCACCACGGCGCATTCCTTGGCGAAGCCTTCCACATGCTCTGCCTCGCGGGAGAGGAAGGATTTGGGAATGAGAAGAGGGAAGTAGGCGTTCTGCACACCAGTGGCCTTGAACATCTTGTCAAGCTGTTGCTGCATCTTCTCCCAAATGGCATAGCCATAGGGCTTTATCACCATACAACCGCGTACGGCCGACTGCTCGGCCAGGTCGGCTTTTACTACAAGGTCATTGAACCACTGACTGTAGTTGTCAGCTCTCTTCGTCAAATCTTTCAATTCTTTTGCCATCTTGCTGTTCGTTTTTTCTTTCTTGTTCTATGTATTTGGGGCTCGGCAACTCCTTTTGGGAAGCACCGCCCGTTTTTCGCGTGCAAAATTAAAAAAAAATTATGAATTGCTCACCTTGGCCGCCATTATTTCTGAGAGTGCGACGTCGGCAGCACTTTTGTCATTCGTCTTTCTCGTCAGAGCCGAGATCCACACCGTAGGTCTTCAGACGTTCTATCATTTCGTCGAGTTTCTGCAATTCACGGGGGATTCGTATGTTCTGCGGACAGTGTTCCACACATTGGCCACACCTGATGCAGTGGTCGGCCTGACGCTCCTTGGGCACGGCACGGTCGAGACCGATAAGGTAGCGGCGACGGAGGCGGGCATAGTCCTTGCTCTCCGTGTCGTTGGGCAGCGTGCCCTCATTCTTGCATTTGTTGTAATGCACGAAGATGCCGGGAATGTCCACACCGTAAGGGCAGGGCATGCAGTATTTGCAGTCGTTGCAGGGTATGTTCTCCACACCTACTATCTTGCGGGCTATCTCGTCTTGCAGGAAATCCTGCTCTTCGGGCGTGAGGGGCTGCAGGGGACTGTAGGAGAGGAGGTTGTCTTTCAAGTGCTCCATATAGGTCATGCCGCTCAGCACGGTGAGTGCACCCTCGGGAGTGCCGGCATAGCGGAAGGCCCAGGAGGCTACGCTCTTCTCCGGGTCGCGGCGCTTCAGCTCGTTGGTGATAAACTGCGGCAGGCTCGACAGGCGTCCGCCGAGGAGCGGCTCCATCACCACGGCGGGAATGCCACGCTTCTGCAGCTCGTCGTACAGATAGCGCGCATCGGTGTTGGTGCTGTTTATCTCGTTGGCGAAGTCCCAGTCCACATAGTTCAGCTCTATCTGCACAAAGTCCCACTTGTACTTGTCGTGCAGGGAGAGCAGGTGGTCGAAGACCTCTATCTCTCCGTGGTAGGAGAAACCGAGGTTGCGTATACGGCCGGCAGCACGCTCTTCAACCAGGTAGTCGAGCATGCCGTTGTCCATGTAGCGGGCATTGAAGGCGGGCATGCCGCCGCCGCCGATGGAGTGAAGCAGGTAGTAGTCGATGTAGTCTACCTGAAGTTCCTTCATCGAGTTGTGGTACATTTCTATCGAGGCGGCACGCGTCTGGGTCTCCGGACTGAAGTTGGAGAGCTTGGTGGCTACGAAATAGCTGTTGCGCGGATGCCGGTGCAGGGCAATGCCGGTGCAGTGCTCAGAGAGACCGCGGCAGTAGGCGGGGGAGGTGTCGAAATAGTTTACGCCATGGGCAATAGCATAGTCCACCTGCTTGTTAATCATTTCTTGGTCGAAATCTTCCTTGCCCTCGATGTTGGGGAGGCGCATCATGCCGTAGCCCAAGAGCGATACTTTATCCTTCGTCTTCGGGTTTACACGGTAGGTCATCTTTCCCACGGGGGGCTCTACCTGCTGCTTATATTCGTCCATGGCGGCCTGCTCGGGTTTCTTGCAGCCGGTGGCTACGGCGGCGGTGGTCACAGAGCCTATACCGAACATCTTCAGGAAATCGCGACGGCTTATCTTTTTCTTTCTGTTGTCTTCCATGCTTTTCTTGCTGTTTTATGCGGGGTGACACTACCTTAATTATATTTCCTTATGCACCTCATGTCCCTCTACATAGATGGCGGAGAAGGGACGGGCCGGACAGAGATGCTCGCAGGCTCCGCAGCCTATGCAGCGGCTCTCGTTCACGGCGGGCACGTAGGGCGACTCGTCGTCGTCGGGGTCGGAGGGTACCATCTCGATGGCACCGACAGGACAGTGAAGGGCGCAGTTGTCGCATGGCACACCGTCGGTGATATTGACGCAATTCTTCTTTATCCATACGGCATGGCCCACCTGAGTGGAACTCTTCACCTCAGGGGTGATGGGCTTGATGGCTCCCGCTGGGCATACCTCCGAGCACCGAGTGCATTCCGGACGGCAGTAACCACGCTCGTAACTCACCACAGGCTGCATCATGTGTGTGAGGTCGGTGGCCGGACGCAGCACCTGGTTGGGACAACTGGCTACACAAAGCTGGCAGCCGGTACAGTGACGGGCCATGTGCGAGGCACTGAGCGAACCCGGTGGGGTGATGGGGGTCTGACGGGTGGGAATGGCCTTCTTCTCGAGCACGGCGAAACCACCGTCCACTTTCTTCTTCTCCTGCGCCATAAGGGCGGTGCTGGCAAGGGCTGTGGTAAGGAGGAAGCTGCGCTTGCCCTTGTCGGGCACATCGCTGGTCTGTGCTTCGGTTGCCTGCTTGCTTGCAGGCGCATAGTGAAGGGCGTCAAACTTGCAATGCTTTATGCAGTTGCCGCAGGCCACGCAGCGGCTGTAGTCCACCTTGTGGGTCTTGTAGTCGATGCACGATGCCTTGCAGTTCTTTGAACAGAGACTGCAGTTGCGGCACTTGTCGGCATCGAAACGCACCTTGAACCAGGAGAAACGCGCCACGAAGCCCAGTACGGTGCCCACGGGACAGATGGTGTTGCAGTAGGTGCGGCCGTTGCGCCATGCCAGAACGAAGAGGATGACGAAGGTAGCGGCGGCAATAATGAGGGTGGGCAGCGTGCGCAACCATACGTCCACACTGTAGAACGCATAGCTGTCGATGCGCTCGGCTATGGAGGCCAGCACATTGTTGACCAGAATGTAAAGGGGCTGAAGCAAGTGGGTGGCGATGCGACCGAAACTGCTGTACGGGGCAAGCAATGCCATCAACGAACCGATGCCGGCGGCAACGGCCACCACCATCACGGCGAGCATGAGGTAGCGCAGCCAACTCACGGCAGGCGAGTAGCTGTAGGGGTTCTTCTTCTTCCTGAAGCTTGCCATCACGTCTTGGAGCACACCGAGGGGGCATATCACGCTGCAGTATATACGGCCAAAGACAAGGGTGAGCAGCAATAGTACGACTACCACTATCACATTCAGACTCAGTACGGCAGGCAGAAACTGTATCTTGGCCATCCAACTGAGGTACTGGTGCAGGGTGCCTGTAAAATCAAGGAAAAGAAGCAGAATGGCCACAAAGAAAATAGTGGCGAGGGCGATTCTGATTTTTCTTAACATTTCAATAATCTTGTTTTTATTGTTCTTCTGTGTCTGTAGCAGGGGCCGACGGCGTGTCTTCCTCCTTGCGGCCTTTTTCCGTCATGCCCACGATGAAGATGCTAAACTCAAAGAGTCCCCATATAGGCAGCGACACCACCGTAAGGGTGAAAACGTCGGTGGTAGGGGTGATAATGGCAGCCACCACCAGTATCGCCACAACGGCATGGCGCCTGTATTGGCGCATCAGACTGCTGGTGAGCACACCGGTCTTGGCCAACAGCCAGCAAAGGACGGGCAACTCGAACACCAATCCCATCATCAGGCTCATGTTGATGAGCGTATCTACATACGACTGCAGCGTGAGCATGTTGGTCACCTCTTCGCTCACCTGATAGGTGCCGAGAAACCGCAGCGTGAAGGGGAAGATGAGCACGTAGTTCACAACAGTGCCTATAATGAACAGCAGGTAGGCACTGCCGGTTGCCCTCACCGTGTAGCGGCGCTCGTTCTGGTACAGAGCAGGGGAGATGAATTGGAACAACTCGTAAGAAACGTAGGGCGATGCCATCAGCAGCCCGGCGTACAGTGCCATCTTCAGGTGCATCATCAACTGCTCAGTAAGACCTGTGTTGATGAGGTTGATATGGAACGAACCGGCACCTATCAGGCGGTACACGAAAAAATCATCGCGTGTGGGAGCCAGGACGATGTCAAAAAGTGGTCCCTTGAGGGCAAACGCAACTACTGCTACGGTCACCGTGATGCCCACGATGCGCAGCAGGCAGTTGCGCAATTCCTCGAGGTGGTCCCAGAATGTGCCGGTGCCCTCCTCCATGCTGTTATTTCTTGTCGTCTTGTTCAGTTTCCTTGCGGGATTCCGACTTCACATCTTCCTCGAGTTCGTTCAGCCCGTCCTTGAAACTTTTCACACCTTTTCCCAGTCCTTTCATCAACTCTGGTATCTTCTTGCCGCCGAAGAGCAGTAAGACGATAAGTGCGATGACAAGTATTTCTTGCATTCCCATTCCAAACATATAATGCTATTTATTTCCTACGTGTTCTTGAAGTTTCGCATTGGCCTTCGCAGCCTTCTTCTCTGCTTTTGCACGGTCTTTCTCTGCCTTCTGGGCATCCTTGCGCAGTTTCTCCTCTTTCTTCACTTTCTTCTCTCTTGCCTTCTGCTCTTTCTTGGCGGCATCGGCCTTTTTCTTGGCCTCTTTCTCACGCTTTTCAGCCTCTTTCTGCTTCTGCTTGGCTTCCTTTTCACGTTTGGCGGCCTCCTTTTCACGTTTGGCGGCCTCCTTGCGCTCCTTCTCGGCTTGTTCTGCCTGTTCTTTACGTTGCTTTTCGGCTTCCATGCGCTGCTTCTGGGCTTCCTGGAGTTGTTGCTTGCGCAGTTCCTCGTTTACCTGCTCAGTAGGGGTCTGAGGTGTCTCTGTCACTACTTGGGCGACGACCTTGGTGCAATTCATGCTGGCCATCATCAGGGCGGCTAATAGTAATTTTTTCATCTTCGTTTCTTTTAAGTTGTTATGGATAATTCTGTATATGTTGCAGTATAATAAAGCTTTATGGTTTCTTTG
>CAJONT010000001.1 GCA_905235975.1 uncultured Prevotella sp. | reverse complement strand
GGCGTTGTCAGGGCTATGAGCTTGCCGCCTCTTCGAGGCGTTGTTTGAGATTTTACCGGATCGTAACAGAAATTTTTCTTGATTAGCGGGGAATATCTAAAAAAGGATGTTAAAAGTTCATCTAATTCTTTAGATTTTTCCCTGCTACCGTTGTTTATCTAAAAGTTTAGATTAGTTTTGCAGCGTGAATCATAAACTTTTAGACAGCGCATGAAAAAGAAGGAAGAACCCAAGACCCTGACACGAGCAGAGATGGAGATTATGAACATCCTGTGGGACAGCGGACGGGGCATGACCACGCACGACATCATAAGCCACTATCCTGAGCCGCATCCGGCTTACACCACCATTGCCACCTTCCTGAAGATACTTACCACGAAGGGGTTCGTCACCTACAAGAAGGCTGCCGACGGCGGCAAGACCCACTACTTCACACCGCTCATCAGCCGTGCCGAATATACCAGCCGCTTCATGAGCGAGGTGAAGCGTACCTTCTTCGGGGGCTCGCTGAAGTCGCTCATCTCGTTCTTCGCCAAGGAAGAAGACATGAGCGACGAAGACCTGCAAGAGATTCTGTCACTTATCAAGGAGGACTGAGCCATGCTGTCCTATGCGCTGAAATCGGCCCTTACACTGGCTGTGCTCTACAGCGGCTTCCTCGCCCTGCTCAGTCGCGAGACGCTGCACCGCCTCAACCGCCTACTGTTGCTCTTCTGCATGGCGACATCGCTCGCTGTGCCGCTGATACACATCACCGTGGAGAAGCCGTTTCCTTTCTCTATAGACATGTTAGACCATAGCACAGAGGCTGCCGCCCAGATGGCTGTTGCCGAAAGCGACCTGCCGACGGGTGTGGAACTACAGGTCACCGCATCTGCTGTCAATGCCGCTGATACAGAAGTGAATACATCGTGGACCGATGTGCTGAACCATGTCTACCTGTCTGGCACACTGCTGACCATCATTGTCCTGCTCATCCGGCTGATACTGCTGGCCCGGCTGATGCACGGCGGCCTGCGCCACACCGACGGACTGGGCAACACCGTTGTCCTGCAGCGAGGCAACCTGCCGCCATTCAGCGCCTTCCGCTACATCGTGATGAGTGTAGGCGACTACGAACGCCATCGCCGCACCATCCTCACCCACGAGCAGGCGCACATCCGCCTCCACCACACCCTTGACCTGGTGCTACTTGAGGCAGTAAAGGCCGTGCAATGGTTCAACCCCTTCGTCTACCTGTTAGGGCGCGACCTGAGAGCGGTACACGAATATGAGGCCGACGAGGCCGTCATCAACCAAGGCATCGATGCACATCAATATCAACAACTCCTTGTGATGAAGGCCGTGGGCAATCGTCTGCAGCCATTTGCCAACTACCTCCATCGCAGTGCACTAAAACAAAGAATCAACATGATGCAACGAAAGAAATCCCCCCGATGGCACGCGCTACGCGCCGTGTTCATCGTCCCCGCCACCGCACTGGCACTCTATGCCTTTGCCACACCCGACCCCGACGACACCGAAATCCTTCAGTTGTCCTCGCTGCCAGAGACCGTCCACATCGACCTGCGCAAGGCCGTGATGCCCACCAACAGCACAACCGTGACCCAGCACTTCGGCGAGTTTCAGGGACACCAGCATACTGGCATCGACCTGCAGCTGCACATGGGCGACACCATCCGCGCGGCCTTCGACGGAAAGGTGACCACCGTAGGCAACAAGCCACAGAGCTACGGCAAGTACATCATCCTGCAACATGCCGACGACTTGGAGACCGTCTATGCACACCTATCTCAACCGCTCGTTGCTGAGAATCAGGAGGTACGTGCTGGCATGCCCATCGGCCTCGGCGGCAACACCGGGCGCAGCACCGGCGCACATCTGCACTTTGAAACCCGCCTGCACGGCAAAGCCATCAATCCGGCTTTGATGTTCGACTTCAAAAACCACAGAGTGGTTGGCGAAACGATGACAATAGACACTTGCAAGACAACCTTTGACGAGATAGGCGTAGTGGAAATAGACGGAAAAATAATTACGAACAAGGACGAACTCGATCAAGCCCACTTAGACGAAGAAAATATTGAGTCGGTTAACGTGCTCGGTCCTGAAAGCGCCACCAACCATTACGGCGAGAAGGGCAAGGACGGCGCCATCGTCATCCAAACCAAACAATCTGCCGGCGACGAAATCTTCTCCACTTGTGAGGAACTGCCGAAGTACAATGGCGATGATGCAGCCCTGATGCAACTGATAGCCAAGCACATCAAATACCCTGAGATAGCCCAAAAAGAGGGCGTGCAAGGCCGTGTGGTCGTGAAGTTCGTAGTAGAGAAGGACGGCTCCGTCAGTCAGCCGCAGGTAATATATGCACCAGGCGAAAGCACAGCCGACGCACAGCCGGTAGCCGTCACGGCGTATGGCAAGGACAACAATCAGGAGCAGACAAATGCTGAGCAGCGGAAAATGGCAGCCGACATGATGCAAGCCGAGGCCATCCGCGTGGTAAACCTGACCAGCGGACAATGGACGCCGGGGCGCCAACAGGGCAAGGCTGTCCGCTCGTGGTTCACACTGCCCATTGTCTTCCGACTGAATTGAGGTGCATTCACAAACTGGGAATTAGTAAAAACTTTTTTCATCAAACCCGGGCTATGGCTGGAGGCGGCTGTGAAGTCGCCTCCAGTTTTGTAGCGGATTGCCTCGGAGCCCACCTAAACAGATTAGATTTTCATCACTTCATCCACCCCATTGATGTCTGAGATGCGGGCAATGATGAGTCTTAACTCATCGAATGAATGCACGAGGAATTTGATGGTACAATGCACGAGACAATCGGTGGTGGTGGTATTCAGGAATTGCATGGAGAGGTGCAAGTCGTCGGTGATGCAGTTGATGATGTCGCTCAACAGGCGGAAGCGGTCAACTGCCAATATCTGCAGTGTGACAGGATAAAGCTTTGAGGGGTTTGCCTGGTAGTCGACCGATATGATAGAATCGCCATGCTGGGATGCCATTTTGATGGCCACAGGGCAGTTGCGCTTATGGACCGAGATGCTGCCGTCGGCCTCCTTGAAACCAATGACCTCTTCACCGGGAATGGGCTGACATTGGGCACAGAAATGATGAATGTCTTTCTCCTTGTTCTCGAAATACCTCTTCAAGAACCCTTTGGCCTTGTAGG